>NZ_CEVXFV010000008.1:0-121556 GCF_982396655.1 Cellulosilyticum sp.
TGAGGTTTTTAAGCAGAAGCTGAGTGAGTGGAAAAGATGAGTTAAGGGTGTATATATTTTTGCTGCTCCGTCGCTGCGCTCCAAGTCGCGATAAAAACATATATTCAAATTTATCCACACGTCGAAGTTAAGAGAAAGGCCTCAGGAAGTTATGCTGAGGTTTTTAAGCAGAAGCTGAGTGAGTGGAAAAGATGAGTTAAGGGTGTATATTTGCTTCTCCGTTGCTATGCTTCAAGTCGAGACAAACCTATATGGGGGAAAGTGGAAAAAATATCGCCTAAAACATGGGTAAATGAGTAAGAAATGAGGAAAAAGGTGCAAAAATTACCATCTTAAAAACACCAAAAAACACCAAGCGTAACAAAACCATACATCTCATTCGGAAAATATTGAATTATTTATTCAAAAATTTATAATGAAACCATACAAGGGGTTAAAACTTTTAGCAAAATGTATAATCTAGCTTAAGGGGTCATTAAGAGAGTTGGTAACAACTACTAATGAAATAAGTAGGTACAATAGATAAAACATGAGCAAGAAGGGAAACCCACTTTAAAAAACTAGGAGGAGTAATAAATGAAAAACAAAAAACTTTATGGTTTCGTAACAAGCGTTCTTGTTGGCGCACAATGTTTAGCACCTCTTACAACACTTGCAGCAACACAAGCAAGCGACAGTATCGATTATGGTGATCGTTTCTTACAATTCTATGACAAAATCGTTCCTGAAAAAGATGCAAGTGGTAAAGCAGTAGGGGCATTTTTCAGTGAAGATGGTATTCCTTATCATTCAATTGAAACAATGAACTGTGAAGCTCCTGACCAAGGACATGAATCAACTAGTGAAGCTGCTAGTTACTATGTATGGTTAGAGGCTATGAGAGGTAGATTAACAGGAGACTTCTCTGGTATCGAAGAATCTTGGAGAGTTATTGAAGACTACTTCATTCCAACAGAGAAAGATCAACCAACAAATAATGTAGGTAAAGCTACATATGCAGCTGAGTATCCATTACCAGATTATTATCCAAGTGAATTAAAATTCAATCAAACAGCTGGTACGGACCCAATTGCAAATGAACTTGCTAATGCATATGGTAACAAAATGATGTATGGTATGCACTGGTTAATCGACTGTGATAACTGGTACGGATATGGTCAAAGAGGAGATGGTACATCTACACCATCATATATCAATACTTTCCAACGTGGTGAACAAGAATCAACATTTGAAACAGTTACTCATCCATCATGGGAAGCTTTCAAATGGGGTGGTTCAAATGGATTCCTTCCATTATTTACAATTGATGCTAACTACTCTAAACAATGGCGTTACACAGATGCTCCAGATGCTGATGCACGTACAGTTCAAGCTATGTACTGGGCTAAAGAATGGGCTAAAGATTACAATGTAGACCTTTCTACATACACAGCTAAAGCTGCTAAGATGGGTGACTACTTAAGATACGCTATGTTTGATAAATACTTTGTAAAACAAGGTGCACAAAGCTTCACACCAGGTACAGGATATGATTCTTGTGGATACTTATTATCTTGGTACTATGCATGGGGCGGCGCTCTTGATGGATCTTGGGGTTGGAGAATTGGTTCAAGCTACAATCACTTTGGTTACCAATCACCAGTTGCAGCTTACATCCTTTCTACAGATGATGAAATCAAACCAAAATCAACAAATGGTGCAAGAGACTGGGCACAAAGCTTAGACAGACAAATTGAATTCTATCAATGGTTACAATCTGCTGAAGGTGGTATCGCTGGTGGTTCTTGTAACTCACTTGGTGGTCAATATCAAAAATATCCATCAGGAGCAAGTACATTCTACGGTACAATCTATGATGAAGACCCAGTATATCATGATCCATCAAGTAACAGATGGTTTGGTATGCAAGCTTGGTCAATGCAACGTATGGCTGAGTACTACTACTTATCAGGCGATTCAAGAGTTAAAGACTTACTTGATAAATGGTCTGCTTGGGCTGCATCAGAAGTTCATGTATATGATGACAGCTTCGAAATTCCAAGTAACTTAGCTTGGGAAGGTCAACCAGACACATGGACAGGATCATCTACAGGTAATCCAAATCTTCATGTAACAGTTGACACATATGGCGAGGACCTTGGTGTAGCTGGTTCATTATCTAATGCACTTCTTTACTATGCAGCAGCTACTAAGAAATATAGCCCAGAGCAAGATTGGGAAACATACTACAATACAGCTAAAGACTTATTAGACTGTATTTGGGATAACTACCAAGATGATAAAGGTATCGTATCTTCAGAAAATCGTCAAGACTTCGTTCGTATCTTCGAACAAGAAGTATATGTTCCATCTAACTTCCAAGGTAAAATGGCTAATGGCGATGAAATTAAATCTGGTGTAACATTCCTTGATATTCGTTCTAAATACAAAGAAGACCCAGACTTCCCAAGACTTCAAGCAGCTTATGAAGAATACCAGAAGACTGGCGAATTCAACTTCGAAATGAACTACCATAGATGGTGGGCACAATGTGACTACGCTGTTGCTTTAGGAACAATGGACTTCTTATTCGGTGAACACAAAGAAGTAGTACTTCCACAAGTAAATGTAACAGTAACACCAGCTACAGTTGATATTAAAGATGGTGCACAAACAGTAACAGTTAAAGTAGATTCTACAATTGCAGAAGGTTCTGTAGATAAAGTAGTCCTTAAAGCAAATGGTGAAGAAATCGGAACAGTAAATGCTGCAAGTGGTACATTTACTTACACAGCAGATACAGTTGGCGATGTAAAATTTGAAGCAGTAGCAACATCTGATCAAGGTAAAGATGGTAGAGGTAATGCAACTCTTACAGTAGTAAATACAGATGTACCACCTGTAAATGAAAATGTAAATGCAAATGTTTCTCTTACAGGCAATGGTAACACAGTTAGTGCTAAAGTAACTGTTACAGCTAACAAAGAAACAGCACTTAACACATTTACAATCAAACAAACATTCAAAGCTGATGGTGTAACAGGTACTCCAGTAGTATATATTGATAACGTTGGTGGTCAATTCAATAGTGCTCCTTGGTACTTAAGCCTTAACGGTAATACAAATGCTACAGTTGAATCACTTGGTAATGGTGAATACTGCTTAACAATAACATTCTCAAGCAGTCAAACAATCGCACCAAACAATGGTACAATTACAGCTGACTTACGTATCTGCCAAAGCAACTGGGCTAACTTCTCTAATGTAACTACAGGTACATTAACAGTTCAATAAGAAATAGTAAGAGTTAAAAACTCATTATATGTAACTAGAAAACCCGGCAAATAAGAGAGTTTGCCGGGTTTTCTAATAGTAAATTATGCAAATAAAACATAGGAAGGAAGAATGCTATGAATAAAGGTAAAAGAATATGGAGCAGTATGATTTCCGCTGCAATGGTTGCTTCTACAGTAGCAATGCCAGCTGCGAATGTTATGGCAGCATCTAGTAATTTTAATTATGCTGAAGCATTGCAAAAAGGTATTATGTTTTATGAATTCCAAAAGTCTGGTGATTTACCAGATAATCAACGTAATAATTGGCGTGGGGATTCATGCTTAGAGGATGGTGCTGATGCAGGATTAGATTTAACAGGTGGTTGGTTTGATGCAGGTGATAATGTTAAATTTAATTTACCAATGTCTTACACATCTACAATGCTTGCTTGGTCATATCTAGAAGATGAAGACATTTATAAAGCAAGCGGTGAAGATGAATTTTTATTAGATGAAATCAAATGGGCAAATGATTACTTCATTAAATGTAATCCAGATGCTAATACATATTATTTTCAAGTAGGTGATGGTAATGCTGACCATGCATTCTGGGGTGCAGCAGAAATCCTTCAAATGGATAGACCATCTTATAAAGTAACAGTAGGTCAGCCAGGTTCAGCAGTAGCTGGCGAAACAGCAGCTTCACTTGCCGCTTGTGCTATGGTATTTGAAGATATTGACCCAGCTTACTCAGCAGAGTGTTTAGCACATGCAAAACAACTTTATGCACTAGCAGAAGCTATGGGCGGTGATACATATTATGATAGTATTGCTGGTTCATTCTATAAATCATGGAGCGGTTATAATGATGAACTTGCATGGGCAGGTGCATGGTTATACAAAGCAACAGGAGATGAAAAATATTTAGCAAAGGCTGAGACAGCTGCAGCTAAATTTGGCCCTGAAGATCAAGGTGGTACAGAAGTAGCCTATACATGGGGACATAACTGGGATGATGTACATTTAGGCGCATCACTTCTCTTAGCACAAATTACAGATAAAGATGCATATAAAACAAACATTGAAAACCATTTAGATTATTGGGCAACAGATCATAATGGAAAATCTATCACACGTACACCTAAAGGACTTGCATGGCTTACAGAATGGGGTCCACTTAGATATGCAGCAACAGTTGGCTTCATGGCATCTGTTTATGCGGATTGGGATGGTTGTAGTGCACAAAAAGCAGAAGAATACAAAACTTTTGCTAAGACACAAGCTGATTATATGTTAGGAAGCACAGGTCGCAGCTTTGTAGTAGGATTTGGTGAAAATGCACCTGAAAGACCACACCACAGAACAGCACATGGTGGTTGGGAAAATAATCTTAATGGTGAACCAAAACAACACCGCCACACATTAGTAGGTGCATTAGTAGGTGGTCCAAATAGTAGTGATGGTTATAATGACGTTATCACAGACTATGTAGCAAATGAAGTAGCATGTGACTACAATGCAGGTTTTGTAGGTCTTATGGCTAAGATGTACAAACAATATGGTGGTACACTTGTTGAAAACTTAAATGCAATTGAAGAAGTAGGAGAAGAAATTTTCCTTGAAGCAGGTATTAATGCACAAGATAATACCAATGCAATTAACTTTGTTGAGTTTAAATTCATGCTTCGTAACCATACAGCATGGCCAGCAAGAGTAACAGATAAATTAACATACAGGATTTTCTTAGATTTATCTGATGTTATTGCAAAAGGTTATACAGCAGATCAAATGACTGCACAAGCTAATTACAAACAATACAGTGGCACAAAAGTATCTAAAGTATTACCACTTGATGAAGAAAACAATATTTATTATGTAGATGTTGACTTAACTGGTGCTAAAATTTACCCAGGTGGTCAATCAGAAAGTAGAAATGAAGTACAACTTAGAATTGCAGCACCATGCAAATGGGATTACACAAAGAGCTATTCATACCAAGGTTTAGCAGGTAGCAGTTCAAGTAATATGGTACGTGCTACAAATATTGCTGTATATGATGATGGCAAATTAGTATATGGTAGCGAGGCTGTTCCATCAGCACCACAATATGCACCAGTTGTATCACTTGTTACACCAAAAGATGGAGACGTATATGACTTCAGCGATGGTAATATTAGTGCAATTAAACTTGCTGCTAATGCAACAGTTCAAGATAGTACAGTTAAATCAGTTACATTTTATGTAAATGGAAAAGCTACTGAAACAGTAGTACCAACAGGGGATATGGCAGAAACACAGCTTACAGTACCAGACTTTAGTACAGCTAAAGATGGTGTAGAAACATATACAATTAAAGCAGTAGCAACAGCTGAAAACGGCAAGAAAACAGAAAGTGAAACAGCTACAATCACAGTAAAATTGCCAGTTAAAGAAGCACCAACAGTTGTAATTACTGAGCCAAAAGATGGTGATGTAATTGACTTTAGCAAAGGTAGTGATGAGATTACAGTTAAAGCCGATGCTACAGTAAAAGGCAGTACAATTGATAAAGTAGAATTCTTCGTAAATGGTGAAAGCATTGGAGAAGCAACTACAGATTATGCAGCAACATTCAAACCAGCTGGCTATGCTGATAAAGCAGGTGTAGCTAATGAATATGTATTAACAGCTACAGCAACAGCAGCTAATGGTACAGTAACTACATCAGAACCAGTAACAATTAAGGTACAATTACCAGAAAAACCAGCTCCAGTAGTAGAGATTATTACACCAGATGCTGGAGAGAAATTTGAAGAAGAAACAACAACAGTTCAAGTTGTAGCAACAGCAGATATTGCAGAAGGCAATGTTGACAAAGTAATCTTCTATGCAGATGGTAAGGCATTTGCAACTGTAGATAATACTGTAGATGGTGTATATACAGCATCATATACAGTAGAAGGTACAGTAACAGAAATGGGTATATTAACACCAGTTGTATTTACAGCTGTAGCAGTATCTGATTTAGGCGCAGAAACAACAAGTGAAGCAGTATCAGTAGAAATTCAAAAACCTGTTAAGGCAGCACCAGTTGTAAGCTTTGATTTAGGTATTGCAAATAGCAGCAATGGTGGAACAAATACTAATACAATTACAAATAACTTTGTAATTAGTCATTTAGGTGGAGATGAAGTAGATTTATCAAAACTTTCACTTCGTTATTTCTTTACAAAAGATGGTACAGCTGACCAAACTGTATGGGTTGATAATGCAGCAGCACAAATGAATTATGATCCTTGGTATGTATCATACACAGGTAAGATTCAAGGAAAAGCTGTAACGATGACAGCGCCAACAGAAGATGCTGACTCATATATTGAAATCTTATTTAATGGCACAGATACGCTTAAATCAGGTGCACAATTAACTATCGCAACAAGAACAGCCAAAAATGATTGGAGCAATTATGACCAAACAAATGACTTCTCTTATGGTGATAGCAATAAGATAGCAGTATACTATGATGGTGAATTAATAGCAGGTATGGAACCATAAAAAAGTAAGAAAAAGTCAATAAATTACTTTGTAAAGACAAAAGGAGGTGCACGAGATTTTAAATAATTTCGTGAGACCTCCTTATTTTTTTTAATAGCATAGGAAAGGCAGATTTTTAACTTTCTTATCTCTAAACTTAAAATGTGGGGTGAAAAATATATGCTATTTTGCAGCCAAAAAAATAGTATATATGAAGGAAAAGGAAGAATTGATGGTTAGATACTTTTAAGTTAAAAATAGATAGAGAAGTGAGTCAATGTAAACTGTACAAAAATTAGTTAATGTAAACTATAAAAATATACAATTTTTTATCAAAATAAAATTAAAAAACAATAAATTATATGAAAAGTCTATAAAATTATGTTAGAATAGTCGTAGAAGCATTATAGAGGGAAGTACTGATGTATTAGCTACAAAAAAAATCATTGAAAGAAGAAGGATGGGGGACAAAGATGATTAGAATAGCTATATGTGAGGATGAAAAGATTTTTAGAGATCATTTAATCAAACTATTGAAGGATTACTTTGAAGAACGAAAAATTGACTATTTCATAGATGACTTTTTAAGAGGAGAAGACTTACTTAAAGTGTCACTTGATCAATACGATATATTTTGCCTTGATGTAGCCATACAAGATGGTATGAGTGGTATAGAGACAGCTAAAAGAATACGTGAAAAAATTCATACGAGTGACATTATCTTTACAACAAGCCATCAAGAAGAAGCATATAAGGCTTTTGAGGTAAACACCTTGAGGTACTTATTGAAACCGATACAGAAGGACGAGCTAGAACAAACATTAGACTTAGCCCTAAAAAGAAAGGAGGAGAGAGAAAGCCAAATTCTTGTTTTAAACCAAGGACAAAAATTTATACAAGTACCGTTGGTAGATATTCTTTACTTTGAAACACAAGACCGTAAAATTAAAGTAAATACTATGAAAAAGCCATATGTTGTAGACAATAAAATTAATGAACTAGAAAAAAAACTAGTTGACCGTAATTTCTTTAGAATCCATAAATCATACTTAATTAACATGCACTATATTCGCGAACACGATCAAAGTACTGTTACCATGCAAAATGGCGATGTCGTCTACATAAGCCGACTCAAACTTAAGAACTTCAAAGAAAAATTCAGCGCATTCTTAAGGAGGGAGCGTGGTGAATAGCATGATAAGAGAGCTATTTATATGTGCCGTGCAGCTCTGTGCGTATGCAATTTCTGCATATTTAGTTATGGATTTATTTTCAGTGAGAGCGAAGATTACTAGGAAGAGAATTAGAAATTATATTATATATGGCATCATCATGTATACTGCGCTGATTGGTGTCCTAGGGATGCCTGTACCAAGGGGGCTTGTATTATACACAGGGGTATGGATCATTTGCTTTTTATTTGAAGAAAAACAAGTTTTAACGAAGGCATGGAAAGTAATAGCAGCTGTATGTATTGAAAGTTTATTAGAATTCGTATGTAATCTTTTTGGAGATTGGTTTTTTAATAATGTATGGAATCATTGGGTGGTATATAATTTAATGGTAAATGTATTGACTGCTTGTATCATAACAACTGCAGTAATAATAGTAAGGAAACTTAAAATATTTAAGCAAACAAAGGTTGAAAGCATCATATTTTTAAAGTCAGAAGCGATACTCCTATGTATGTTAGGCATCTGTGCATTAGTTACTAATCTAATAGCTAATGCAATATATGTGTATGATGGAGAAATATACATAAGTACGGTAAACTTAGCAGTTTGGGGAATAGGGAATACATTAGCCGCAATATGCTTGATATTAGGGATTGATAAAAATATTGCTGAAAATTATTATCAAAAGGTAAATGAACTTATTGAAAAGCAGTTTAAAAATCAAGTAAACTATTATGAAAAAATAGAAGAAAGCAACAAGGAAATCAGGGCTATTAAGCATGATATGAAAAATCACTTAATAAGTATGCAAGGCTTGCTTCATAATAACCAGTTACAGGAATTAGATGAGTACATAGAGGATATTCGTACGACAATTAGCAAAAAGGTGTCCCTTATAAAAACGGGAAACACGATTGTAGATGCCATATTAAATGAAAAAAGTGGCGTAGCTCATGATAAAAATATTGTTATGGAGATAGAAGCAAGCGTTCAGCAAAATATGGGCATTGAACTGATTGACCTTTGTATTATGTTATCAAATAGCATTGATAATGCCATAGAAGCCTGTGAGCGTATTGAAGATATAAGCAGTCGTAAGATTAAAATAAAGTGTAATTATCAAGCTGGTTATTTCTTTTATGAAATTACTAATCCCATGAAGGAAGAGAAAATATCGGGTGTAAAAAATAAACTGCGTACAATTAAGAAGGATAAGGAAAATCATGGATTTGGCGTAGGTAATATTACACAAAGTGCAAGGAAATATGGGGGGGAAGTTAGAACAAGTGCTGATAATTTTGTGTTTAAATTAGAAATAGAGATTAATACTAGGGAAATAGTTGCACTTCAGGCATAGAAAGGTTACATTTTAAACAAAAGTGTACAGTTTGTACTAAAAACATTGAAAATTAAAAATAAAATTGTATAATGTAATTAATAAATGAAGTTATCAAGGGAGGATGAAGGATATGTTAGATAATTTAAATGTTGAATTCGAAGAGATGGATATGGAAGAGTTACAGGAAGAAGTAGATGGAGGATTAGCTTGTGTATGTGATGGAGCCGCATATTTGGTTGTTAGACCTAAAAGACCTTAAGGTAAGGAAAAATTACCAACTTAAATAATACTTATCGAAATAAGTTCTGATTTCTTTTTATAATAGTTTTAAAAACGCCTACATAATGAACTAAAGGATGAAATAAAAAATAAGCTAACATACAAGTTAGCTTCAGATTGTTGACAAATGAATTTTCCCAAAATAAACTCACAAATTAAGTGAGGATTATTCAAGAAAATCTATTAAAATAGGGGTAAAAAGAGCAGTTTAGGTCCATTTTTACCTCTGTTTTCTATTTCTAGACTAGTAAAATACTATGGAAAAGTTAATTGTCTACAGCCTGAAGCTAACATACAAGTTAGCTTATTTTTTTGTCTGTAAGAACTTGTTATAATTAAAAAAGGTAGTACGAAAATGTATAGTGACTAAAGGAGGCATAGAATGTTTTTTAAACATAAATTTAAAAATTCACTAGAACAACAAATAGAAACGCTAATTAATGACCTTAAGCTTTATTTAGAAAATAATTATAAGGATTTGGCGATTCAATCTAGAAGAGAGGCTGTTGCATTAGTGGAGGAGAGCTATGAACAAGGAAAGCTTTCGGATAAGAGTTATGCCAAATATAAAGCTATTTTGAGTGAGTATACAGAGAATATGAAGGGGTATAATCATCAACAATTTTACAGAAGTTAAAGGGGAATATTATATAAATATATATATATTTATGGTAAAGGGATAGTGTACTAATAATATTTTAGTATATTATCCCTTATTTTTTTGTGAAAAATAATTGTTGAGGAGAAGAGTGCATAAATTTCTATTAAAAAATTCGGAATATTTTAGTATACTGAAGAAAAACGACTAAGGAATCTAAAGATAATATAGAGAATAAATAATAGTTGAAAGGGGAATGGGATGAGACACATATGATGAATTTTTTAAAGATTATTGGTTTGAGTTTAGAATGTGCTTTTTGTATGGGGATTATTACGAGGGTGTTTTTAGAAAGGAGTAAGATTACTTTTGAACGAACGTTGTTTTATGGCAGCATAGGAATCATAGGAACTATATTTATTCATTTTAATGTAGCAGATGCCGAGAGTGCAGAAATTCTTATATATGCGGCGTGGGCATTGCTGATTGTGTGCTTTATTTATAAGGGTGGTGTATTTTACAAAGCCTGGGCTATATGGGTTGCGAATATGATTATGTATATGGCCATAGGGATTGTGGACTTAATTGTACGTGTTATATTTATGCAGCTACTTGGATTTTCGCTAGCAAGGATGCAAGTCGTAGAGAATTACTTTTGGATCCCAGAGGTAATAGGCGCCATAGCTGGTGTATATATATTTAAGAAGACGCCTTTTTATTATAAAGATAAAGTGTGTTATAAGCAGCTGCCAATCATGAAAAAAATTATAATATTAGTCATTATGACGGGCGTAGGTGCTGTTGTACAAGCTAGTGTACTTGCACTAGATGGTGATGTAGCAGGTATTGCAAAAGGAAGTATTAAGGCATTTGTGAGGATCTATGCAGGGATTTTTGCAAGTGTATATTTAATTTTTGAAACGTATAAGGATATTCATAAGACGTATAACAATAGGGAGGAGTTGCTCATTAATAGCTTTTCCAAAAAGCAGGTAAAGACGGCTCAGCAAATGGAGAAGGTAGATAAGCAGCATCAATTGACTAAGGAAAACTTACATAAACAAGTGGTTCATTTAGCAGAAGCAGCGAATGAGGCGGGTCTGGAAGGGGTTCGGAATTATGCAGAACAAATAGCTATGACAGTAGAGCCAATGAATCAGGAATTTTTATTGACAGGCCATAGTGTACTAGATGCAGTATTAAAGGAGAAATATATTGCAGCACAGGAAAAAGGAATTAAGCTTGCAAATAAGATTAGCATTCCTGATTATGTGACATTAAGCAGTACAGATTTAAGTATTATTGTGGGGCAAACTTTAGATTATGCGATTAGAAGTTGTGAGGAAGTAAAAGGAGAAAAAAGTATTAAAGTAGAAGGTGTTTGGTACAAGGGATATATCATATTAAAGGTATGGTATAGTACCTTAAATGGGGAAGTAGAAGAAAAGATAAAGTGTAGGCAATCTGAGATTGGTATAGTACAGAAATATATTTTAAAGTATGAGGGAGATCTTAAAGAGAGTATAGAGGCATGTAAGCATAAGGTAGAGATTAGCTTTAATGCAACAAGATAGAAAAATATAGAGATAATAGGTGATAGAGATGGTGGGAATCTTAACCTGGAATTTGGATGAATGTATAATGTGGGTGCTTTATTTTTTTGGAAGCATGATTTTAAGTAGTGTATTCTTTGAAAAGAATAGATTTGATTTAAAAAGAGTGGTAGTACATTTAAGTTTAGTTACTATAGGCGTTATTTTGTATATAATGTTTTCTCACTGTAAAAGAGTTCTAGCAGTTATTATATGTATCATATTAGTGGACATGTTTTATAAAGGAAAGTATAAGTGTAAGCTATGGGCGATTTGCATAACCCAGTGCGTATATTTTATTATTTTTTCATTTATATGGGTACTGTGTGATTATATAGGGAAGCAGTTGGATATTAGGGTGTTACAGGTAATGAGTATTTCTGGAATTGTGACTATAGCCATATGTATTGTTATTATCAAAATCTTTAAAGGCTCATTTTTATATTATAAGAATAAGAATTTATATGAGAGTATAACTTGGGGACGAGGAGGATTTTATATTATTGTAAGTATAGCGGTTACTTTAACAGCTAATTTGAGCGTTAGGATTTATTGGGAGGGAATGGCTTTTCGTGGTGGAGATGTGAGAATTGCCCTTGTAGGTTATACAGCTTTATTTGGTGTTATTATATGTTATTTAAATAGCCGTAAGATAGCAACGCAGGAATGTGAGGAAGAAGAGGCTGCATTAATTAATAGCTTTTCTGAAAAGCAAATAGAGGCTTATAAACGCTTGGAACGTTTAGAGCGGGAGGGTAAATTTGTAGAGACAGAGTTAGAAGAGAAAATTACCAAGCTGATGGGGGTTGCAGAAGAGGAGGATTTAGTTTATGTAAAGCCTTATGTAGATGAAATACAAAGACAGCTGAGACATGAGAGCAATTATATTTTAACAGGGAATACGATTGTAGATTCTATTATAAATGAGAAGTATAAATTAGCGTGTGACAAACATGTGTTTATCAGCGTTAATATTAGTTTGCCAGAAGAAATTGCGGTAGAGGTAGGGGACTTATGTTTAATAATAGGAAATAGTATAGATTATGCGCTAGAAGCCTGTGAGCATATTAGTCTGGGAAAGGGTAGTAAAATTAAGATTCAAGGGATGTTATATAAAGGATATATACTCTTTAGAATCTGGTTTAGTAAAGCTAGGAGTCTAGAAAATGAAGAACATTTAAGTGTAGAAGAAGAAACAAGAAGTGCTACCCAAAATGATATATATGGTTTAGGGGCAGTTGCTAAATGTCTTGAGAAGTATGATGGAACACTTCAGTTTTATACAGAAGGTAAATGGCATAAGTTAGAGTTTTGTTTTAATACAGTAAAGTAGCATAATAAACAGTCTCTAGAAGGTAATGTCGTTAGATTTCTAGAGACTGTTTTTTTCTAGATTTCATATACTAGATTCCGTATAAAAGAAAGAAGAGAAGCAGAGAATGGAAAGATTTTGTTTATCATGTGTTAAAAACTGGATTAAGCTGAGTTTAAAAATTAAGTCAAATTAAATATAATATATTTATAAGCTAAAAAACTGATGATTTAGAAAAAATAAAGTAAATATAGAGTGAAAATAAAGTAAATCTAAAGAAACTAAGGTTAAAGGGGCTGATGAAGTGGTAGCAGTGCTAGGATTTATATTTCGTACCTTAATAATATGCACCTTATATACAGGCGAGTTATTTGTACTTACTGATTTATTTATGCCACATGCTAAATGGCGACTAAAGAGAGGCTTAGGACATGGTGTTATATTATTAGCACTGTATAGTTATCTGATTTATAAGTATGGTATGAGTGATGATTTGTGGTATGTAGGTCTTAGTGCTTTTGTGATTAATAACTTTTTACATGAAGGTAAGCTTAAGACACGTATATGGGTATTCTTTGTATCGTATGCAATTTCTGTAGGTGGAGAAGGCATTGTGTGCATTCTACTAGATCAGTTATATATGGCTGTGGGATATGAAGGGACGAGTTGGATACTAGATGATGTCGTACCTCATTTAAGTGCATTTTTAGTAGCTGTAGGAACAAGTAGTTTATTGAAAAAAACACCACTATATCATAAGAACTTATATATTTATAATGATTTAACGAAGCTCAAAGTTATAGGACTTGCTTTAATTGGTGTGATTTATGCTGTGATTTTTAATACGATAAGTATTATGTATATATATGAGGAGAATGTACAATTAGCATCAACTGTTATTTTCTTTGGTGTATATTTTACTTTGTTTCTTGTTGTCCTTGCAGTACTTCATAATTACTTTAGCTTAAAGAAACAGCATTCTTTTAGAGAAGATGGCATATTAAATAGGTTATTTGAAAAGCACATAGATGCCTATAGCCACTTAGAGGAAGCAGATAGAGTAAGTGAAAGTATAAAAGAAGAAATTGAAAAGGAAATCGAAGCGTTAACGCATTTAGTAGGGGAATCAGAAAGCAAAACACTCTTGCCTTATATAGAAAACATTAAAAAGCGTTTACAGCCCAATTTAACAAAGGTCATAACAGGTAATGAAATAGTAGATGCCATTTTACATGAAAAGGCACTAAGTGCAAAGGCATTAGGCATTGATTTTGAGACTAATGTGAGTATACCGAATACATTAAAATTAAATATCGTAGATTTATGCATTATCATAGATTGTACGATGGACTATATCATAGCTGCTTGTCATAAGGGAGATAAGACAGAGAAAAAAATTAAAGTAAAAGGGGTATGGTTTAAGGGGTATTTAATGTTTGAAGTTTGGTATACATTAGATGAAGAAGAGAATATAGAAATCGGATATGCTCAATTGCCACATGAATTAGGAAGCGTTGTTAAATGCTTGAATAAGTATGATGGTGATATAGAAATTGCAGCAGAGAATAATGTAGGGAAAGTAGAATTGAACTTTAATACGGTGGGAGGCGTCACATGTTAAATATAGTGGTAAGGCACATAATGATTCAGGGGCTGCTGTTTATGCTTATAGTATTAAATAGTATAGTGTTAGGACAAGTATTTTTAGAGAAAAGTAAGATTACACTAAAAAGGACGTTCTTTCATCTATTGGCATTAGCAGGCATATGTCTAGTAATATGGGATAAGAGAGATAACTTGAATTTTTCATATATAGTAAGTGCCTTATCTATTGTTACAATGAGTTTAGTTTTTAGGGGGAAGGTAAGTCATAAATTATGGGTTTATGTTGTTGTGAGTGATATTATATACACTTGTAATTTGTTTGCAGGTAAATTAATGAGAGTCATATTTAATATATCAAATTTAGAAATACATACAAATTTGCTAGTGATAGAAGGGTTAAGCACTGTACTCATTTTAATACTTATAAAATTATTTCAAGACATTGTATGTGAGCATCGGGTGAAAGATTTTGGGATGTCATCTAAAAGAAATTTGATGATTTTGGCCTTAGCGCTCATATATCTTTGTGTAATTGCAACTACGGATTATACGCTTAAAAATGGTAGTGGCATTGTGACTAAATCGGTATTTCCTTTACTAGGAATATATATAGTAGCTATAGGTGGGGCATGGTGTGTATTAATGAGTCATCATAGTATTAAAGCAGTCTATGAAGATAAAGAAAATACATTACAGAGAAATTTTTTTAAGAAACATCTCAGAACATATGCACAAATCAATAAGATTGAAAAGGAACAAGAAAGTTTGAAACAAGAAGCAACCCAAGGTGTGAATGCATTACTTGAAGCAGTAGATGAGGAGAAGCTGGAAGAATTAAAGCCTTTAGTTGAAAAAATAGAGGATAAAATGAAATCTTGTAAACCTTATATTATAACGGGAAATACAATGTTAGATATGGTGATTAATGAGAAGTATGATACAGCATGTAAACATAATGTAGAGATGAAAGTGAATATTAGTTTGCCAGAGAAAACAGGAATGGGAACTGTTGATTTGTGTATGTTGTTAGGGAATACTTTAGACTATGCTTTAGAAAGATGCGAGCGTATTGGAGAGGAAAGAGAAAAAAGCATTAGCGTAGAAGGTGTATGGTATAAAGGGTATTTAATGTTTAAGCTCTACTATACTACACCTAAGGAAGCATTAGATAAGGCGGAAAATAATTCAAATAAGTTAATTAAGAAGGCTATAGAGCAGGATCCATATGGCATGGGAAGTGTGATAAAACATATCAGGAAGTACGAAGGAGAGTTAAGTTTACAAGAATGTGGATGGGGAGAAGAAAAGTTGACCTTTAGTTTAAATGCAGCAAATAGTTATTCAAAAGTATTTGGATATTAGGTGAAAGAACTGAAAACGGTTAAATATTTAAGGGGTATCTCAAACTAGAGCATTGGTTTTGAGATACCTCTTGTTATATGTGTAAAAATGAATTAATATTTAGAATATAAAGGTTAAAATCGAAAAATTATAGAGAAACAAACTAAAACCTTGAAATATACATGTAGGCAAATAAGTTTCTCTCAATGATTTCACATAACTAAAAGCTATGAATAACTAAATTTTATAAATGTGAAATCTATATAGAGAAACCAAGTAAGACCTTGAAATATACATGTAAGTAAATAGGTTTCTCCCAATGATTTCACATTGCTAAAGATTATGAATAACTAAATTTTATAAATGTGAAATCTATAAAATTAGAAAACTTAAGGTATAAAGGAGAGAGAATGAGATGATTAAGCATATTGTAATGTGGCAAGTAAAAGAGCATGAGATACATGGAAGTAAAGAAGAAGTAATTAGCAAAATGAAAGTAGCATTAGAAGGTTTAAAAGGAAAGATTGAAGGGCTTTTAGAAATTGAGGTAGGGGGAAACTTTAATACAACTGATAGTGCTTATGATGTCGTACTATATTCAACATTTACAAATAAGGAAGCACTAGTAGGGTATCAAAATCATCCACTACATGTAGCAATCGGGCAAGAATTAGTAAGACAGGTTGCAATAAATCGTGCTGTAGTTGATTATGAAGTATAAACAACATTTCCACAAGTAGAGCTTGTTCAAATAACGTAAAATCAAGTTATGCACAAAGTTATACACATTATCCACAGGTTGATTCGGAGTTGCATTGAGGCTTATGTCAACAGAAAAGATGATAAACTGTGGATAAGTGTATTTAAGTGTCAGAAATCCTATATATAAAGGGGTTTAAATAGAAAATACAAGTTTGTAGAATTAGATTAGGAGAGTTTGTTACATAAAATAATATAAAAACTTATTGACTATAAATTCATATGTATGTATAATTATTCATAGATATTAACATAAAAATCAATAAAAATATAAATATTAAAGAATTTTTGGATTGAAGTAAGAATAAATAACTATTAAAGGGGCGATTAAAATGAAAAAAAGTAAATTATTAAAAATGATAACTGTATTAAGTACGAGTGCTTTACTTATGGGAATGTTAGCAGGATGTGGTAATCAAAGCGCTCAAACAAATGGTGAAGCAGGAAGCGGTAAAGACTATATTATAATGGGAACAAATGCTGAATTTGAACCATTTGAATATCGTGAAGGAACAGAAATTGTAGGATTGGATGTAGAAATCGGTAAAGCTATTGCTGAAAAACTTGGTAAAGAGTTAAAAGTTGAGGATATGGAGTTTAGTACATTATTAGCACAGTTAGATGCAGGCAGTGTAGACTTTGTAGCAGCAGGGTTATCTATAGATGAAGAAAGAAGTAAACAAGTAGACTTTTCAGATACATACTTCGAGTCTAAACAAGTTATTATCGTAAGAGAAAATAATACAGATATTCAAGTAGCAGAAGATTTAGCAGGTAAAACAGTTGGTGTACAGTTAGGGACAACAGGAGATAAATTTGTAAGCGATAATAAAGATATAACTTGTGTACCATTTGATAAAGGAGCACTTGCAGTAATGGACCTTGCAAATGGTAAAATTGATGCAGTTGTAATCGATGCAGAGCCAGCTAAACGTATGGTTGAAGCGCAAGGCGGATTAAAAGTATTAGATGCACCATTTGTAGAAGAAGAATATGCTATAGCTGTTAAAAAAGGTGATGAAGCGCTTCAAAAAGCTATTAATGAAACTTTAGCAGAAATTAAAGCAAATGGTAAATATGACGAGATTTATGCAAAATTCTTTAACGCAGCAGAATAATTCGATAAAACGAGAATAATTAGATAAACCGAGAATAATTAGAAAAACCAATAATAATTAGAAAAAACTAGAATGATTCAATAAACCGAAATAAAATAATTTAAAGTGAGGCAGCCATATGGAAAATTTCTTTTATAAATTATTAGGGCAAAAGACCTTTGATTTTTATGATACTTTTATAAATAATGCGTTTTATGAATTGATATTAAATGGTATTTTATGGACATTAGGCCTTACCATTATTGCTGCCTCAGTTGGTTTAATCATTGGGGTAGTGGTGGCACTAATTGGGTTTATTAAACCGAGTCGTAAAAGAGGGTTACTAGGTAAAGTGATTCGTGTGATACAAAAGATTTTAAAATGGATTGCAAGTGCTTATGTCTATATTATTAGGGGAACACCTACTACAGTTCAAGTTATCTTTTTATGGACAGTAGTTTTTGCGGCAGTACCCTCCGAATATCGTATTTGGGTAGGTGGGCTTGCCTTTGGGATTAATAGTGGCGCATATATGTCAGAACTTATCCGTGCGGGTATTCAGGGCATTGATAAGGGACAAATGGAAGCAGGACGTTCACTTGGTTTTACTTATGCACAAACCATGAAAAGCATTATCTTACCTCAAGCATTTAAACAGATGTTACCAGCTTTTGTAAGTGAATTTATCGTTCTTATTAAAGAGACTTCTATTGTAGGTTACATGGGTGGCATGGACCTGACACGTGCAGGAAATATCATTATCAGTAGGACATATAATGCAGTACAGCCTTTACTGATTGTAGCTATATGTTATTTAATCCTTACAGGAACACTTACATTCTTTATGAAACACTTAGAGAAAAAGTTGAACAGTAAAAATTAGGAGGGGCAAATATGATTGAAATTAAAAACTTACATAAAAGCTATGGCGCTCTAGAAGTTTTAAAAGGCATAGACGACAGCGTGAAAAAAGGGGAAGTCGTTGTAGTGATTGGTCCTTCTGGTTCAGGAAAGTCAACTTATTTAAGATGTATTAATCAAATGGAAGAAGTAACATCAGGAAATATCTTTATTAATAATGTGGATATCACAGATCCAGATGTAGATATTAATAAAATTCGCCAACAAGTAGGCATGGTATTTCAACACTTTAATTTATTTCCTCATATGACGGTTCTTGAAAATATTACGTTAGCGCCTATGAAGTTAAAAAAACTTTCAAAGGAAGAAGCAGACCATATTGGCATGGACCTTTTAAATAAGGTAGGACTTGCAGATAAAGCAGATGTTTATCCAAGTACCTTATCAGGAGGACAAAAACAACGTATTGCTATTGCTAGAGCTTTAGCAATGAAGCCAGAGGTTATGCTTTTTGATGAACCTACCTCAGCTTTAGACCCTGAGATGGTTAAGGAGGTACTAGAGGTTATTAAAGGTTTAGCAGAAGAAGGCATGACTATGATGATTGTTACACATGAAATGGGCTTTGCAAAGGAAGTTGGAACAAGGTTGATTTTTATGGATGGTGGTAAAATTATAGAGCAAGGAAATCCAGCAGATGTCTTTGCGAATCCACAGCAAGAAAGAACTAAGTTATTCTTTAGCAAGGTATTATAGAGAAATAGTCTATAAGATATAAGATTATAAATAGAGGAATTATTGCACTGGAATATAGTGTAATAATTCCTCTATTTTTCATATTATGCTAATAGAAATAATCAAAGTATAGTTTAAGGAGGATAAAATGAAATATAATTCGTATGATAGTCCTGAACATATATGTGGTATGAATAGTAGCTGCTCTTTTTTGGGGCCAACCGGGCCAACCGGTCCGACGGGGCCTCCAGGTGTAGGAATGATAGGCCCAACCGGTCCAACGGGACCAACAGGAGTAGGAATAATCGGTAATACAGGCGCCACAGGTCCAATGGGTCCAACCGGAGGTATAGGAGCAAGAGGATTAGCTGGACTTCAAGGGCCTACAGGCGCTACGGGACCAACAGGAAACATAGGGGTTATGGGACCAACCGGTCCAACAGGCCCAATAGGATTTATAGGTCCAACGGGAGTTACGGGCCCAACAGGACCACAAGGTGAGATAGGGCTTAGAGGAGCTACGGGTCCAATAGGGCCAACAGGAAATACAGGAATAAGAGGGGTGACAGGAGCTACAGGTCCTACGGGAGCAACAGGGGCAATAGGAACAAGAGGATTAACGGGCAATCAAGGATTAATAGGAGCGACAGGCCCAACAGGGCCAACAGGTCCCACGGGAGCGGCAGGCGTAAGAGGATTAACAGGGGCTACTGGTCCAACAGGAACAACACAGTATAACTATGCAAATTATGTAGTAAATGGAGTGGTACTTAATGGTGATTCATATTCATTAATAGAAGGATACAATTCAGGAGGAGTAATCAGTTTGGGTAGTGATGGCACTACGATTACTCTTCAACCAGGATATGTTTACCTTATCCTATATACTATTTCGGGTACACCAGGATATAATTCCTATTTTCAAACATTGCCATATATAAATGGTCTGTTGGGAGGATATTATACATCAACAGGTAATACGATAATATCACCAATAAGCCAAAATGCTACAACAACAGGAAACTTTATACTTAAGGTAACGAGTACAACAACAATTGCATTTAGAATAGGAACCAATGTAAGAACTAGAGTTTCGGTGATGGGTAATATTACATTTATGACGATTGCGACAGTATAAGAAAGAGAAAGGTGCTATGAAACTATAAATAGTTTCGTAGCGCCTCTTATCTGTGTTGCTTTTTGGATTTTTTGATGCGATAGAGCTTTTTATCAGCCGCACTTAAAAGTTCTTCTAGGGTAAGCCTAGAATGGGGAGAAAAGGTGACACCACCTATTGAAATGCTAAAGTGATAAGTTTTATCATGCTGCTCATTATATTCTTCACATAACGTATGAACTTGTTTTTGGATTTCTTCAATATATTCGGCATCACGACCTAGGCAGAGCATGGTAAATTCATCTCCTCCCATACGGGCAATGATATCATCAGGGCTTTGGAACACCTTTTTAAAAATGGTAGACATAGCTTTAATAGCAACATCTCCTTCATTATGCCCACAAGTATCATTAATGAGTTTAAGACCATCCATATCTGCATAGAATAAAACGCCGTGACGATTTTCAAATTTAGAATCACTATAACTACTAAGTGCCTTACTAAAGAAACCACGGCGATTAAGAAGACCAGTTAGTTCATCTGTTTGAGAGAGTGTTTCCAATTTGGTTTCAGTATTTTTTTGCGTCATAAAGATAGAAGAAAGTTTAAGGGCACAGCCCAGTTCTACAGTAAGTGTTTCAATTAAATTATAGTTATCAGGGGGTAGTTCTAGGACAATCATACCTAATTGCTCATTACCAAAGAAGATAGGATGAATAAAGGAAATATAGTTCCTATCACGCTTGGTTAGGCCATAGGTTACAACTTCATTAGGGGTGACGGTGGGTAAAATGTCTGAGGTATCAATAATTTCTTCATCTATATACCCCATATATAGAGAGAGATGAGAGGGCATTTTCCAATCGTCAGTTAGGTTGTGGGTAATACCTTGGTCATAAAGATAAATGAGACAGGTAGGAATGCCACAAGCAATAAGGCTTTTGGTAATTGAAGCAAGTTGTAGTCGTTTGTCGTGAATGTTAAGTGTAATGGTTAAGAGAACTTGACGAATAAAGGCAAAGTTATTTGTGAGCTTGTCCGTTTTATGACCATAATATTTAAGCGCATCATTAAAAAGTTGCTCTGTAAGTGTTTCAAATAAATCTGAGATGATAGTAGCTATTTTTAAATCAGGACATCTAAGGAGTAGATCTTTTTTTAGCGCAGCGAGAAAATGTTTTAAGTTTAATGTTGTATGTAAGGAGGGGGATAATTCATTTTTATAGGCTAAGAAGTCCGTGGTAAGTTCTTTTTGAAAGTCACTTTGTGCAGTGGGTAAAAATAAAAGCGAATACATTTTAAATACGAAATCCTTAAGTCTATAAGCGGTATGGTCTGGTAAAAAGTAAAGGCAATGTGCTAAGAAACAATCGGTTAATAGAGCAGCTTCTTTATGCGTAGCAATTAATCCTTTAACCGGTGCTGTGGAAGAAAAATCACAGCCACAAGATTCACGAATGATGATTTTACAAGGAACTAATTTATTTTGAACGACTTTACCTTGAATGCAGTCAAAAAGAAGGTTAAAAGCACAACGCGCAAAGTCTTCTAAGGGTTGCTCAATAGTAGATAAGCTAGGGACACAGTAAGACGAGCTATGAATATTATCAAAGCCTGTGAGTACTACTTCTTCAGGGACTTTGATGCCTCTTTTTTGAAGTTCATTTAAAACGGTGAGTGCCATGGAATCATTGGCACAGACGATGGCATCAATAGGCAACTTTTTTTTGTCAAAAAGGACCTTAACAGCTTCAATGGCAGAGTCTGGTGTGAAATCCCCAATTTGGATATATTCTTCACGAAAAGGAAGATGATTTTCAAGCAATGCTTCTTTGTAGCCTTTATAACGCTCAAGTGCATCACAGTTGCTGCTTGGGCCAGAGATAAAGGCGATATTTTCTTTGTGATGAGCAGTAATAAGATGAGAAACGAGTTCCTTTAATACTGCTTTATTATCAGTATAGACACTTGGAATGCCCTTAGCAGTTGCCCCAAGACTTACCATAGGAATAGGGGCATACTTAGAGTAAAAGTGGCTATATTCTGAAGAACTTAAAAACGAAGAAAGCACACCAGATGCCAGAATAATTCCATCTAATACATCCTCAGTAGCATAATTGAATGCAACATTACATTGATATTGATATTTATATTGTTGAAAAGAAAAATCAGGATTTAAAGAGCCACCTAAAAAGTTTATCAGATTTACATGGTATTCTTGGGCAACTTTTGCGACTGATTTAAATAATATATAAGAATATTCAAGTTCAACGCCTGTAGTAAAAAAGCCAATCGTATAAGATGGATGGACCTGATTGCTCACTTTTATCTCCTCCTAAAATATGTATATAGATTTCACATTTATAAAATTTAGTTATTCATGATTTTTAGTCATGTGAAATCATTTGGAGAAACCTATTTACCTACATGTATATTTCAAGTTTTTAGTTGGTTTCTCTACAATAAAAAGTATTGAATATTTTAAATTATACAATATTATACAGACGATTAATAGTCAAAGTCACATAAAAATGTGAAAGTTATATTTAGAGAATAAGTAATAAGAACAAGATTTGAGAGGAGGAGGTTGATTTATAAGGATAATATGCTAGAATAAAAAGATATAACAAAGAAGAGAAAATAGAATAGTAACGTTTTGGGTGTAAAGTTGATAGATGCATAGGCTAATCAATTAACTTTCGTAACAGGGAAATGTGTGAAACACTGCAGCCCCCGCTACTGTATATGAGGAGATGTATTTAATATGTCACTGAGACTAAAGGATATTAGACTTGGGAAGGCAAATACATTGATGATGCATAAGCCAGGAGACCTACCTAAAATAAGGATAATGCTTTCGGAGGGAAAGAAATTATGTATGAGGCAATCAGTGCCTAATCAAAAGTGTAAAATCTTATATATCTTACATAGATCACAAAAATAATTTTTTGAATTTTAGATTTAAAATAAGAGATAGCACCTTATTGAACATGCGTAAATTAGAGTTCCCGTGAGGGAACTTTTTTATTGGAATTTTTTAAGTGAATGACAATATAAATGAAGAAGTATAGTCGTATTAAAAGGAGAAATGATGATGAGTAAATGTATTATGTTTCAAGGTACTTGTTCAGATGCAGGCAAGAGCCTTATAACAGCGGCCTTTTGTAGAATTTTTAAGCAGGATGGATTATCACCTATTCCTTTTAAATCACAAAATATGGCACTTAATTCGTATATTACAGATGAAGGCTTAGAAATGGGAAGAGCACAAGTATTTCAAGCAGAAGCGGCAGGTATGAAACCACAGGTTTGCATGAATCCTATTTTATTAAAGCCTTCTTCAGACAGAAAATCTCAGGTCATTATCAATGGGAAAGTTTACAAAAATATGAGTGCTAGGGAGTATCATGAGTTTAAACCTGAACTTGCTGGAATGATTCGTGAGATTTATGAAGACATTAGCAGTAAGCATGATGTAGTCGTTATTGAAGGGGCAGGTAGCCCAGCTGAAATTAACTTACGTGCTAAAGATATTGTTAATATGGGGATGGCAGAAATTGCTGATGCACCAGTTATTTTAATTGGGGACATTGACCGTGGGGGTGTATTTGCTTCTTTAGCAGGAACGATTATGCTACTTACAGAAGAAGAACGTAAACGTGTTAAAGGGGTTATTATCAATAAGTTCAGAGGAGATAAGACGATTTTAGACCCAGGCATTAAGATGCTAGAGGATATTATTAAGATTCCTGTTCTTGGGGTTATTCCTTATACACATTTAAAACTTGAAGAGGAAGATAGCTTATCTAGTCGCTTTAATAATAAACGAGATAAGAGAAAGCCTATTGATGTGGCTGTTATTTACTTACCTCATATCTCAAATTTCACAGACTTCAACATGTTTGAGACGCAAGAGGATGTAAACCTTCGTTATGTAAGACGTGGGGAAACAATTGGTGAGACAGATATGGTCATTATTCCAGGGAGTAAAAATACAATCAGTGACTTAATGTATCTGAAGGAAAGTGGCTTAGATATAGAAATTCATAAGCTTCAAAGCCAAGGTAAACTTATATGGGGTGTATGTGGTGGTTATCAGATGCTAGGACATAAAATATATGATCCATATGGTGTAGAGGGAAGTCATAAAGAGTGTTATGGTTTAGGTCTCTTAAATATGGAGACAACATTTGCAGCAGAGAAGGTTACTACACAGGTAGAAGGTAAAATTAATCCGCATTTACCAGGAATTTTAAAAGATTTAGGTGGAAGAAAAGTAAAAGGTTATGAAATTCATATGGGTGTGAGTACAAAGATAGGGCCATGTCAGGACTTATTAACTATTGAAAATAGTTTAGGCGAAAAGGTAAGTCACTTGGAAGGCTGCATAAATGAGGAAGGCAATGTGATTGGTTCTTATATGCACGGTATCTTTGATGAAGCAGAGTTTTTAAGAAGTCTGCTTAATAAAATCAGGGAGACTAAGAATTTAGAGCATATTGAAAGTGAAGTAACTTCTTTTGCAAGCTTTAAAGAAGGTGAATATGATAAGCTTGCACAAGTTGTACGTGAAAACATGGATATGCAGGCTATTTATGAGATTTTAGGATATGAGCATATAGGACAGCAAGGAGTGTGTCATGAATAAAAAATTAAATAAGACAGGAAAGAAGCTATTAATTGCTGGTACAAGTAGTGGTGTAGGCAAAACGACGATTTCATTAGGGATTATGCAGGCATTGAAAAATAGAGGCATGATTGTACAGCCTTATAAAGTAGGGCCTGATTACATTGATACAGCTTATCATGGATATATTACAGGGCGCCCTTCGAGGAATTTAGATGCTTATATGTTAGAAGAAGAGCAGCTTAAATATCTTTTTAATAAGGCAAAATCAGATGCAGATGTGGCTGTTGTAGAAGGCGTTATGGGCTTATATGATGGCAAGGGTATAGATATTAATGTATGCAGTAGCAGCAGTATGGCGAAGCTTTTAAATATCCCTGTTGTGCTGGTAATTAATGCAAAGGCTATGGCAGCTTCTAGTGCAGCTATGGTATTAGGTTATCAGCAAATTGACCCACAGCTTAATATCTGCGGTGTTATTGCCAATAATGTACGTACAGAGGGGCATTATAAGTTAGTGAAGGAGTCTATTGAGAAGTATTGCAATGTAGAGGTATTAGGTTATTTTCCGCCAAACGAGAACTTTAGATTACCTTCAAGACATTTAGGGCTTGTACCAAGTGATGAGATGGAAGCTTTGGAAGAGAAGTTTATGTGTCTTGGAGAGGAGATTGAAAAGTATATTGATATAAATCGTCTCTTAGAACTTTGTGATACAGAAGATATTAGGGCAGACTATGAACCAGCATTACCGGAGCTAAAGAAATTAGTGAAGGGGAAAAAGATGGCTGTAGCTTATGATAAAGCCTTCAACTTTTATTATGCAGATAACTTAGATTTATTAAGGGATATAGGGTTAGAGTTAGAATACTTTAGTCCATTAAAGGATCCTAAGCTTCCAGAATGTGACTATATTTATATTGGTGGCGGCTTCCCTGAAGTATTTGGGAAGGAGTTAGCAGCTAATAGGTCAATGAGGGAATCAATAAAAGCTGCCCATGAAATAGGCATACCTATTTATGCAGAATGTGGGGGACTTATGTATCTAGGAGAATTACTTATGGACCATGATGAAAATACTTATGAAATGGTAGGTGTTTTTGAAGGGGTAAGTCGTATGACAAAGTCACTTAAACGCTTTGGCTACTGTTATGGTACAGCAAAGGAAGAAACGCTTCTTTCAAAAGCAGGTGAGGCTTTAAGAGGACATGAGTTTCATCACTCAGAGTTTGAAAGTAAAGAGCAAGGTATTTATATTATGCAAAAGACAGCTAAGGCGAGAGAAGAGGATAAATGGCTAGGTGGTTATAGCAAAGGAAATACATTAGCGACTTATTTACACATTCACTTTTATAGTAACTTAGCAGCATTGGCGCAATTTTTAAGTAAAGGGTGTGAGAGGGATGATAAGTAGTATACAGATTATTGTTGGCTATATACTGGATTTAATCTTTGGAGACCCTTATGAATTTCCACACCCAGTACGTTTCATAGGAAAGCTGATTCGTTTTGTAGAAAACAAGGTAAGAAGGACAGCGAAGTCTTCAAGGGGACTTAAGATTGGCGGTTTTATACTATGGTTTATCACAGTGTTTACAACTTATATCATCGTTTGGGGCATTGTAAAAGCTGCAAGTATACACCCAGTATTAGCCTTTGTAGTCAATGCGTTTCTTATTTATACAACACTTGCCACAAAGTGTTTAAAGGATGAAGCAGTTAAAATTTATAAGGTATTAGGAAATGGTGATATTGCAGCATCTAGAAAGCAGCTTTCTTATATTGTTGGACGTGATACAACCCAGTTAGATGAAGGTGAGATTGTACGTGCTACAGTAGAAACTGTTGCAGAAAATACAACGGATGGTATTATTGCGCCATTATTTTATGCCTGTATTGGCGGGGCACCATTAGCCTTTGCTTATAAGGCTATTAATACATTAGATTCTACGGTAGGGTATAAAAATGAAAAGTATGCTGATATCGGATTTGCATCAGCTAAAATTGATGATATTGCTAACTACATACCAGCTAGGATAACAGCTTTATTAATGATGATTGCCAGCTTTTTATTAGGATATAATGCCAGGGATTGTATAAAAATCGCAATGCGTGACCGTAAAAATCATAAGAGTCCTAACTGTGCCTATCCGGAAGGTGCTGTAGCAGGGGCACTGGGAATTCAGCTTGGTGGCACGAATGTGTACTTTGGAGAAAAGGTATATAAGCCAACTATAGGTGATAAAAAGCGTGAGACAGAAAGAGAAGATATTGTGAGAACTAATAAGCTAATGTATATGACATCCGTGGTAGCAGTGATTCTATTTGTTGGCGGGAAAGTTGCCCTTTGGTGGATGCTTAAGTAGGAGAGAGAAGGTGAATGAAGATGAAGGCTTTGGGACATGGTGCAAATGTGGAGGAAATGGCACAGGCTTATGGGAAAGAGGCTGGGGCTATTATAGATTTTAGTTCGAATATTAATCCAAAGATTCCCGAGGGACTGGAGGATAAATTAAAGGAAGCTTTGTATAAAGCTACAGCTTATCCAGATATTCACTATACGAAGTTAAGAAATGAGATTGCAAAATACTTGGGTGTAGCATCTCATGAGATTATCGTTGGGAATGGTGCGACAGAAGTAATGTATTTGCTCATGAAGACACTTAGTGAAAAGTTACCTGCTGGTGGGACTTTGGGCATTGTGAATCCTACTTTTTCGGAATATGAGAGAAGTAGCAGATTAAGTGGTATGTCAGTTTATGATTTCTATTTAGAAGAAGTACATAGTCATGAGGCAACAAGCAGCTTTAAAATTAATGAGGTGAAAATTAAAGAAGGTTTAGAAAAAGTCGATGCTTTATTTATTTGTAATCCTAATAATCCAACGGGAAATACAGTGTATTTAGCAAGTATATTGGAGATGATGGCAGAGCAAGAAAAGCTTCTGATAGTGGATGAAACCTTTATGGAATTTGTACCAGCAGAGGGAGAATACAGCTTAGTAAGTAAAGTGAAGGATTACAAAAATCTAATCATTATTAAGGCGGTAACTAAATTCTTTGGCTTACCGGGGCTAAGATTAGGTTATGGTGTAAGCAGCAATCGTGAATTACTAGAAGGTATGTATGAATATAAGGAGCCTTGGACTGTAAATAGTTTTGCAGAAACATTGACGCCAACATTATTTCAAGATGTAGCCTATATTAAAGAAAGTAAAGCTTACTTTGACTTAGAGCGCAAACGTATGATGACATCTTTAAAAGAAATAAGAGGACTTAAAGTCTATGAGACGGATACGAATTTTATACTTCTTAAACTAGAGACACTTAAGGCTTATGATTTAAAGAAAATTTTGTTTGAAAAATATGACTTACTGATTCGAGATGCTTCTAATTTTAAAGGATTAGATGCGCATTTTATCCGTATAGCAGTTAAAAGCGAAGAAGAAAATAACAAGTTAATAACAGCACTTAGAAAGGAAATAGACCATGAGTTATATTAAAGATCCAATGGCTATTGAACAAAAGAGTTTTGAGATTATTCAAGGGATTATTGATGAAATTAGTCCTGGTTATCAGTTCAAAAATGAAGTAGAAGAAAAGATTATTAAGCGTGCCATTCATACGACAGCTGACTTTGATTACCTAGAAATTCTTAAAATTTCAGAGACAGCTGTAGCAAGTATTAAAGATGCCCTTTTAAATGGTGCAACAATTTATACAGATACAAATATGGCGCTGAGTGGCATTAATAAAAATAGATTAAAAGCACTAGGCGTAGAAGTAAAATGCTATGTAAGTGATGAACGTGTAGCAGCTCTAGCAAAAGAAAAGGAGATGACACGTTCTATGGCGGCAGTAGAATATGCAGCTACCAAGCCAGGTCGCAAGCTCTTTGTATTAGGAAATGCACCAACAGCGCTTTATAAAGTAATGGAACTTCATGAAGAAGGCAAATTACAGGTAGATGCAGTGGTGGGGGTGCCTGTAGGATTTGTAGGGGCAGCGGAGTCTAAAGATGCTTTAGAAGCAACTGATATCCCTTATATTCTCTCTAAAGGAAGAAAAGGTGGCAGCAATTTAGCAGCAGCTATTATTAATGCTATTGTTTATAGTTTTTAAGGATAAATTATAAGCTAGATGCTAAGTAAGCCTTGTAAAACAAGTTTAATGCAAGGTTTACTTAGAAGGCTTATGAGATGTAAGCGTATGTAAAGCTAAGAAGTTTTGTTAAAGAATTTGTTAGATGACAGTTAAGGAGTTTTTTAAGAAGACTTTTTAGGAAGAATAAGTAGGATAGGAAGAATAAATAGAAGGAGATGCCTATGGAGGAATTTGTATATATAGATGGCAAGAAATATCGCAGGGGTTATACCACGGGAAGCTGTAGTGCAGCAGCAGCTAAGGCCGCAGCAATTATGCTTTCAGTAGGGAAAGAAATTGATGAAGTATATATTGATACACCTAAAGGAATTCCTCTAAATCTTAAGGTACATGATATTACAAGAACTAAGCAATCTGTGACCTGTGCTATTCAAAAAGATGGTGGTGATGACATTGATGCTACTCATGGGATGTTAATTTATGCTACAGCTAGATGGCAAGAGGAGATAGGTATCACCATAGAGGGTGGAATAGGTGTAGGACGCATTACTAAAAAAGGGCTAGGCTTAGAAATAGGGGCACCAGCAATTAATAAAACGCCACTTCAAATGATTAGATTAGAAGTAGGGCGAGTGATTGGTGAAAATAAAGGGATTCACATTACAATTTTTGCCCCACAGGGTGAAGAAATAGCTAAGAAGACTTTTAATCCTAGACTAGGCATAGTAGGTGGTATCTCTATTATTGGAACGACTGGCATTGTAGAGCCTATGTCAGATGAAGGCTGGAAGCGGTCTTTATCCATTGAATTAGAAATGAAGAAGGCACAAGGTATAGAAAATATTATATTAGTACCAGGAAATCATGGAGAGCGCTTTGTGGCAGATACCCTTCAACTAGAGAGCAAATATGTGGTACGTATGAGCAACTTCGTCGGATATATGCTTCTAGAGTGTAAGCGTATAGGGTTTAAAAATATTATTTTAGCAGGTCACCTAGGAAAATTTGTAAAGGTGGCAGCAGGAATCTTTCATACCCATAGCAAGGTAGCAGATGCTAGAAGTGAAGTGATGATAGCTAATTTGGCATTAATGGGGGCAAACTTAAATATTCTTAAAGAGGTAGAGCAATGTCCAACAACTGAGGCAGCTATGGAGATTATTGAAAGAGAAGGTTTAGAAGAGGTATACACCCTCTTGGCTGATAAATGTGAGCGCAGATGCAAGATGCATTTAAATGATGACACGATCAATGTAGGCGTACTGTTATTTTCAATGGCAGGAGAAGAATTAGGTCGCTCAAAAAGTACGAATGCACTTTTAGCGGAGTATAGTAAGATTGACGGCGGTGGAGGTGAAAGATGATTAAGATTGTAGGTTTAGGGCCTGGAAATATAGCATTATTAACGGTTAAAGGAAGAGAAGCAATTATAGAAAGCGAGGTACTTATAGGCGGAAGACGTAATTTAGAAAGCCTACAGTCACTTTTTAGCGGTGAGACTTTAGAAATAGGAAATAATCTTAAGGAAATCCTTCAGTTTATTAAAGCAAATAGTAAAGAGAAGAAGATAACAGTTGTAGCTTCTGGTGATCCTATGACTTATGGCATAGGTAAGTACTTAAGCGAGCAGTTAGAAGAAGGCAGTTTTAAGATTATTTCAGGCATCAGTGCTATTACGTATATGTTTAGCCAAATACCTATGAATATGAATGATGTTTATATCACAAGCAGTCATGGAAAAACACCTAACTTTCCTTTTATATTAGCCCACGAAAAGGTGGCTATGGTAACAGATGAAAAAATAGGGCCTTATGAAATTGCAAATGAGATTATAAAGAGCGGCTTAAAAAAGGTTATGTGGATCGGTGAGAACTTATCTTATGAGAATGAATGCATTACAAGGTTAAGACCAGAAGAGGTAATGAGACGTAAAAATTATGAAATGAATGTGGTGGTGATTGCAGATGAAGAATAGTGAATTTATTACAGGCCAGGTGCCTATTACAAAGGAAGAGGTAAGAGCCATTGCGATTAATAAGTTGGATTTAAAAGGTAAAAAACACTTTTTAGATATAGGTGCTGGAACAGGTAGTGTATGTATAGAAGTAGCTAAAACATATGAGGATATAGAAGTAGTAGCTATTGAGTGTAAGGTGGAAGCCTTGAGGCTTATTGAAAAGAATAAAGAAAAATTTCAGCTAGAAAATATAAAGATTGTAGAGGGCTATGCCCCAGTGTCCCTAGAAGATAAAATGGATGGCATCTTCATTGGCGGGACAGGTGGGAACCTAGAAGCAATCATAAAATGGTGTCATGAGCTTTTAAATGAAGGCGGCAGGGTGGTCGCAAACTTTATTATTTTAGATACATTTAATGAATGCTTACGTCTTATGAGACAGTATGGCTTTGTAGATATAGATGCAACGATGCTAAGCGTATGTAAGCTAGAGAAGTTAGGAAAAGGTGAATATTTCAAGCCCCACAATCCTATATTTTTAATTGAAGCAACGAAAAGGAGTGAAGAAAATGAATAAAGTACATTTTGTAGGTGCAGGACCTGGAGATAAAGAATTAATTACCCTTAAAGGATATAAGGCGTTATCAACGGCAGATATTGTTGTATATGCAGGTTCTTTAATTAATAAAGCATTATTAGATTACTGCAAAGAAGGCTGTGAGCTACATGACAGTGCTTATATGAATTTAGAAGAAATCACTAAGGTATTTGTGGAAGGCATTAAAGCAGGCAAAGAAGTTGTACGTCTTCAAACAGGCGATTTCTCAATCTATGGTTCAATACGTGAACAAGTAGAAGAGCTGGCAAAATATGACGTGGGCTATGACTGTATTCCGGGGGTGAGCTCTTTCTTAGGTGCAGCTTCAGCATTAGGCGTAGAGTATACTGTACCAGAAGTTTCACAAAGTGTGATTATTACACGAATGGAAGGCAGAACACCAGTACCAGCACTTGAATCATTAGAGTCCTATGCACAACATCAAACATCTATGGTCATCTTCTTATCAACACAGGAAATCGAGAAGGTAGTAGAAAAGTTAGTAGCAGGTGGTTACCCAGAGACGACACCAGCAGCAGTTGTTTATAAGGCAACATGGGAAGATGAAAAACAAATTCGCGGGACGCTTCAAGATATTGCAGTAAAGGTCAGAGCAGAAGGCATTAATAAAACAGCTCTTATTATGGTAGGTCGTTTCTTAGGCAAGGAGTACAATTATTCAAAGCTGTATGATAAGGACTTCAAACATGAATTCAGACCTTAATATTAAAAAGATAGCTTTCATTGCTGTGACTGAAAAGGGAAAGGCATTGGCTTATGAGTTAAAACAATTGATAGGAAGCGGAGAAATTTACGTTTCAAAGAAACTTGCTGGTGAAGGCAGTATAAGCTTTGGAGAAAGCCTTAAAGTGGAAGTTGGCAAACTTTTTAAAAACTATGAAGCATTAGTTTTCATTATGGCCACAGGCATTGTTGTAAGAAGCATTGCACCTTATATTGAAAGTAAATTTACAGACCCGGCTATTGTAGTCTTAGATGAACAAGGTCAAAATGTCATCAGCTTACTAAGCGGTCATATGGGCGGTGCTAATGAACTGACAAGGTTTATAAGTGAGGCAATAAGTGCCCATGCAGTGATTACCACATCTACAGATATAAATGAAGTGGCAGCTCTTGATAACATTGCTAAGAAGATGCATGGGTATATTGCAGACTTTAGAGAGAGTGTAAAAGAGGTTAACTATGCTTTGGTTCATCATGAGAAGATAGGACTTTATATTCAAGATGTGCCAGAATATGAAATAGATCAGCGCGGATTTATTGTACTAGAGCAGATTGATTTAGCAAGGGGGATAGGTGTTTCTAAGGCGTCAGGGCAAGCGGTGTTATTAAATGAACTAAAGATATTAGTTTATATTACACGAAAGCAGCTTAAGATATTGGAAAATCAAGACATAATAGAGAGAGCTAAACTGCCAAGGATTATTAAAGTGGTGCCTAGAGACTTAACTTTGGGAATGGGCTGTAAGCGAAATACCCTAAGTACACATTTTATAAATAGCTTTTATCAGTTTATGGATGAAAATGATATTGATGCAAATGCCATATACAAAGTAGGCAGCATTGACTTAAAGAAAGATGAAAAGGCAATGCAAGATTTAGCGCATATGCTTAAGGTACCCTTTGAGATTATAGACCGTAAAGAAGTTTTAGAGGTTGAAGACCTTTTTGAGAAATCCGAATTTGTGAAGAAGAATGTAGGCGTTTATAGTGTAGCAGAACCAGTAGCTTATTTGCTGAGTGGCAGACAGCTTGTGGTACATAAAGCAAAAATTGCAGGGACTACGTGGGCAGTGGGAAAAACAGTGAAAAGATAAAAGTGAAAAGATAAAAGAGCAAAAAAAATTAAAAGTGAAGAATTAAAAACAAAGAATTAAAAGCAATAAAATGCAATGAAATAAAATTTAAAATAAGAAGTAAGAGGAGAAAGAAAACGTATGATTTCAGTTATAGGGATAGGACCTGGCGGTAAAGAAACAATGACAGTGGAAGCTATTGAGGCCATTGAAAAAGCGGATATTATTGTAGGATATAAGACTTACATTAAATTGATTGAGGATATGCTGACACATCAGGAAGTTTTACAAAATGGGATGCGCCAGGAAGTAGCACGTTGCAAGGAAGCTATAGAGATTGCTAAGCGTGGTAAAAATGTAGCTGTTGTAAGTAGCGGTGATAGTGGGATTTATGGCATGGCAGGGCTTATCTTAGAGCTTGCCAGTAAAGAAGAAACACATATAGAAGTAAAGGTGGTACCAGGGGTGACAGCTAGTATTGCGTCGGCAGCTATCTTGGGGGCACCTATTATGCATGATTTTTGTCATATTAGTTTAAGCGATTTATTAACACCTTGGGAAGTCATTGAAAAACGTTTAAGACTTGCAGCTGAGGCAGACTTTGTAATTTGTCTTTATAATCCAAGAAGCAAGGGACGTAAAGACCATTTAGAAAAGGCCTTTGAACTTATGCGAGAATTTAAAGCAGGTGATACCCCAGTTGGCATCGTTAAAGATGCAGGACGTAAGGAGGAAGAGAAGATTATTTGTACTTTCGATACAATGAACTATGAAGTTGTAGATATGACAACAATGGTTATTATTGGAAATAAATCAACTTTTATTGCAGGAGATTTAATGATTACACCTAGAGGATATACTGTATGATTTTAGTTTTAGGTGGGACGTCAGATAGTCTTAGAATATGTGAGGCATTAAATGAATTGCAGCTAGACTACATAGTATCTGTTACAACAGAGTATGGCAAACAATTAGCACTTAAGGTAACAGCGTGTATTTTAGAAGGCAAAATGGATAATCAGCAGATGATAGCCTTTATGAAGGAGAAGCACATACATTTAATCATTGATGCAACGCATCCCTATGCCATAGAGGTTTCAAAAAATGGCATGATGAGTGCCCAAGCACTTAGTATTCCATATGTGCGTTATGAAAGACCTTCACTTTTAGAAGCAATAAAGGATGAAAATCTATATGTTGTGCAAAATACAGCCGAAGCCTGTGAGGTTGCATCACAAATAGGTCAAAATATTTTCCTGGGGACAGGTAGCAAAACATTAGGCGAGTTTATAAAAGCGTTGCCAGACAAAAATATCATTGCAAGGGTGTTACCAACGAGTGAGGTACTTAAAGAATGTGAAGCATTAGGACTAAATCCAGACCATATTATAGCGATGAAAGGGCCATTTTCAGAAGAAATGAATGCACTTCTTTATAAGGAATATGCTATTGATTGCATGATTACGAAGGAAAGTGGCAATGAAGGTGGGTTCTTGGAAAAGATTAGACCTTGTAAGCAGCTAGGGATTAGGACTATTGTTATAAAAAGGGCAGGTTTAGCGTATCCTTGTGTGTATCATGAAATTAAAGAACTTATAGCCTGTATCGAGACATTAAGATAAAAATGAAATATTAGATTAGATTAGATTAGATTAGATTGTGAAGTTAAGAAAGAAAATGAGGGAATAATTATGAAAAAAGCCGTATTAGTTGTGAGCTTCGGAACGAGCTATAAAGAGACAAGAGAAAAGACAATTACAGCCTGTGAAAATGAAATTAAAGAAGCTTTTAAGGACTATGACTTTTTTAGAGCCTATACATCAGGGATGATTATTAGAAAGATTGCGAGAGTAGAAAACTTAGTGATTGATAATCCAGGGGAGGCATTAGCGCGAATTTTAGAACTAGGTTATGAGGAAGTTGTGGTACAATCACTTCACATTATTTGTGGGGATGAATTTACTAAGTTAAAAAAAGAAGTAGAAGCTTATAAAGATAAATTTAAGAAAATTACATTAGGACGTCCACTTTTAACACGTATTGAAGACTATAAATTGGCTATTGAAGCCATCAAAGATGAACTGCCAAAGTTAGAAAAAGGGGAAGGCATTGTATTTATGGGACATGGGACACAACATGAAGCGCATGCTGCGTATTGTGCCCTTGATTACATGTTTGACCAAGAACATATGAAGGTTTATGTAGGGACTGTAGAAGGGTATCCTGAGATTGATGAAGTATTTCATAAGCTGAAGAAAGACAAAATAGAGACAGTTTATTTAACACCATTTATGTTAGTAGCAGGAGACCATGCGATTAATGATATGGCAAGTGATGAAGAGGATTCATGGAAGACTATTTTTGAAGAAGCGGGATATAAAGTGAAGATTATCTTAAAAGGTCTTGGTGAATATCATGGGGTACAACAACGTTTTATCGTCCATGCTAAAGAAAGTTTAACCCATGAAAATATGTGCTCATAGAATAGGATAATGCGTGAGATATAAGGTAAGGACTATGAATAGTTAACTTTAATAAAGGAGAAGATTATGGCAAAGTTTTATGGAATCGGAACAGGGCCAGGGGATAGTTCATTACTCACCCTAAAGGCTGTAGAAGTTTTACATCAATTAGATATTTTATATACACCTGAATCAAGTAAGGATGAGGGGAGTTTGGCACTTTCTATTGTGAAGCCACACTTAAAAGAAAACTTAGAAATTAAAACAAGACATTTCCCAATGACTTTTAATACAGCCGAAAAGGTAAAAGCATGGGATGCCATTGCAGATGAAGTCGTAAAAGATGTGGAAGATGGTAAGGAAGTAGGTTTCATCACATTAGGGGACCCTATGATTTATAGTACCTATGTATACATTATGGAGCGCCTTATGGAGAGAATAGAAGTAGAAACAGTACCAGGTATTTCATCTTTTTCTCATATTGCGTCTAACCAAAATTTTCCATTAGTTATGGATAAAGAGCCGCTAATTGTGTTACCATGTACTGCGGCAGAGGAAAAAATTGATTATGCTTTAGCAAATTATAATTCATTAGTGCTAATGAAGGTTTACCGTAACTTTGATAAAATCATTAATAAGATTGAAGAAAATAATCTATTGGAGTATGCTATCTTAGTGAGTAATTCTTCACAGGATAGTGAAGCTGTATATAGAGATTTAAAAGAAGTTGGATTAAAAGATAAAATTTCATATTTCTCAACAATACTTATTAATAAAAATGTATCAAAGTCTGCAATGTAGAGGTATAAAAAAGGTATGTCGCCAAACTATAAAGTTTGGCGGTAGCCTATTGTATGATTTAAGGTAAAAGAATGAAGTGTTATGAGATTTCTTAAGAAGATTTAAGAGAGAATAAGTCGTTTTAAGAAAGGGCATAAAGCTAAAAACGCTAGAAGGAGGTGCAATGTGGAGATTGCTGTAATAGGGGTTAATCATAAAGTTTGCCCTATTGAAATAAGAGAGTGTGTAGCATTTACGGAAAGTAAGAAAATAGAAGCTTTAAGCTTTTTTAAGGCTGTAGGTGTGGAAGAATGTGTTGTTTTATCTACTTGTAATCGTAGTGAAATTTATATTTGTGATGCACAGATTGAAGATAAGATTAGTTTAGTTCAGGATTTCTATGAGACTTATTTTAATATAAAAGAGATTAGAAACTATTTATTTGCCAAACAAGGTGAAGAAGCGCTGTTACATTTATACCGAGTAGCAGCTGGACTTGATTCTATTGTATTAGGTGAAGATCAGATATTAGGTCAAGTGAAGGCCGCGCAGATATTAGCTATGGAAGAAGGAACAAGTAAGAAAGTGCTTAATAAGGTCTTTCGTGAAGCTGTCACTACAGCTAAGGAGATTAAAACAGCGACAAAAATGTCAGAGCATCCGCTTTCAGTAAGTCATATTGCAGTAAAGTTTTTAAAGGAGATGCAAGGCGGACTTGAAGATAAAAAGGCCCTCATTATAGGTGTGGGTAAAATGAATGAAATTACTATTAAGTATTTAAAGGCTGAAAAGGTAAAGACGATTTATGTCACAAATCGCACCCATGCAAGGGCAGAAGCTTTAACAGACAAATATGAGGGGCTTACACCTGTAGTTTATGAAGACCGCTATAAGGTTTTAGAAGAGGTGGACTTCGTAGTTTCAGCTACAGCATCACCTCATGTGATTTTAAAGAAAGAAAATATAAAAGTACCTCATAAACCTCTTTATATTATGGATATTGCTATGCCAAGAGATATTGATCCAGCTATTAAGGAGCTAGAAGGTATACACTTATATGATATTGATGATTTAAAGGAAATTTCAAGTAGTAACAACGCTTTAAGGCAGCAGCTTGTAGGTCAGGCGGAAGAGATGATTAAGGTAAGTATGGAGAAGCTTAAGATATGGTTAGAGAACTTACGCATAGATCCGATTATATGGCAGCTTAATGAAAAGTGTGAAACTATTGGTAAACATACAATGCATCAAATAAGTAAAAAGGTTATGCTTTCCCAGGAGCAAGAAGAGGTTATTAATAAATATTTAATGAGCGCCCTTAGAAAGGTCATTCGTGAGCCTATAGTTAATTTAAGAGAAGCAAAACAGCAAAGTGGGGCTTATATGGATGTTGTAGAAAAGTTATTTGGCATTACGATAAACAACGAAAAGTGAAAAGAAAGGTAGGTTGAGGCGAGATGAAGGTAAGAGTTGGAACAAGAGGAAGCAAATTGGCACTGACACAGACAAATTGGGTTGTGGAGCAGCTTAGAGCACATAATCCAGGTGTAGAATTTGAGATACAGATTATCAAGACAAAGGGAGATATGGTGCAACATATTCCTCTTGATAAGATTGGTGATAAAGGATTATTTACTAAAGAAATAGAGATGAAACTTTTAGATGGCAGCATTGATATTGCAGTGCATAGTATGAAGGATATGCCATCAAGCTTACCTGAAGGGCTTAAGTTTTCTTATACACCACCTAGAGAAGACCCACGTGATGCTTTAGTTTTAAAAGAAGGATATCATAGTTTAGAAGACTTGCCACAGGGGGCCACTATTGGAACAGGAAGTAAACGTCGAAAGTATCAGCTTTTAACTTTAAGACCGGATTTGAATATTGTACCGATTCGAGGTAATGTGGATACTAGAATTCGTAAGATTGAAACAGAAAATTTAGATGGCGTAGTACTAGCGGCAGCGGGGCTAAAACGTGTCGGCCTTGAAGAGAAAATTAGCTGCTACTTAGAACCAGAACAGGTATTACCAGCACCAGCACAGGGGGTACTTGCTATTGAAGTGCGCAAGGAAAATCCAGAAGTAGATGCACTTATGGCGACGATTTACGACGAAGTTGCTGCGCTTCAAATAGAAGCAGAACGTACCTTCTTAGATACATTAGAAGGCAGTTGCCATATTCCAGTAGGGGCATATTGTAAAGTGGAAAGTGAAAACATTACCTTAACAGGCTTATATGGCGATGAGGAAGGCCATATTTTAATTAAAAGAAGTTTAAGTGGCAAAAGAACAGAAGCTAAAGCGCTAGGAAGAAAACTGGCAAAAGAGGTAAAGGAGGCATTTGAAAATGAAAAAGGGTAAGGTTTACCTCATTGGTGCAGGGCCAGGTGATTATAAATTATTAACATTAAAGGCATTAGAATGTTTACAAAAAGCAGATGTTATTGTTTATGACCGTCTAGCTAATAGTGAGTATTTAAAACAAGGTAAAACGGGCTGCGAATATATAGATGTAGGTAAGGCATCTAGCAACCATACAATGCCACAAGATGAAATTAATGAAGTGTTAGCTACAAAGGCAGCAGAAGGTAAAATTGTTGCAAGGCTCAAAGGTGGTGACCCTTATGTATTTGGCCGCGGCGGTGAAGAAGGGGAGTACTTATATGATAGAGGGATTGCCTTTGAAGTTATTCCAGGGATAACTTCTGCTATTGGCGGTTTATGTTATGCGGGAATACCAATTACACATAGAAATTGTGCCTCTTCATTTCATGTGATTACAGGTCACTTAAAAGATGAAAATAGTGAACTGGATTGGGAAGCTTTAGGAAGACTGCAAGGGACTTTAGTATTTTTAATGGGTGTAGCTAATCTGCAAAAGATTACTTCTAAGTTAATGGAAAACGGTAAAGATAAAAAGACGCCAGTTGCGCTAATTAGTTGGGCAACGCGTTACAATCAAAGTGTAGTTACAGGCAACTTAGAAAACATTTATGAAACTGCACTTAAAGAAGGTGTAAAACCACCAACACTTATTGTAGTAGGCGAAGTTGTCAATTTAAGAGAGAAGCTTAATTTCTTTGAGGAAAAGCCGCTTTTTGGAAAAAGCATTATGGTGACACGTGCTAGAACACAAAGCAGTACACTCGTTTCATGCATTCAAGATGAAGGCGGTAGAGTTATTGAGTTCCCAACGATTTATATCAAAGAAAATGAAGAAAAAGAAGCTTTAAAAGCAGCAATAGCAGAAATAGATACTTATAACTACTTAGTGTTTACAAGTCAGAATGCAGTAGAGATATTCTTTGAGCGTTTATTACAAGAGGGCAAAGATACGCGAGCACTTGGGAATATTAAAGTGGCAGCTATAGGTGCAGTAACACAGAAGGCACTTAAAGATAAAGGGATTTTAGTAGATATCATGCCAGAAAAGGCAGTAGCAGAAGCGTTGTATGAAAGTCTGGCAAAGGTGATTCAGAAGGAAGATAAAGTACTGCTACCACAAGCTATAAATGCAAGAGATTACTTACATGAAGCGTTAGAGAAAATCTGCAAGGTAACATCACTTCCAATTTACGAAACTGTAATAGAGACAAAAGCTTCTCTTGTAGGAAATGAGAATGTGAGCAGCTTGGAAGAAAGACGCAAGGAGCTTATAAGTCTGCTAGACCATAAAGAAGTAGATTATATTACATTTACAAGCGCGTCTACAGCAATTTATTTTATGGAGATTTTAGGTGAAGACAATCTTCATAAACTTGAAGGGGTAAGGCTTATTTCCATTGGTGAGATTACCTCGGCTAAGATGAAGGAATTAGGCATGAAGGTGTATAAAGAATCACCTAAGGCAAGAATAGAAAGTATTTTAGAGACAATTGCAGCAGATGAGAATTAAAGAAGAAGGGAAGTCTAAAAATGATTAAAAGACCAAGAAGATTAAGAAGCAGTCAGGCAATCCGTAACTTAGTACGTGAAACAAAGCTTTGTGTAGAAGACTTTATTTATCCACTTTTTGTAGTAGAAGGGGAAAATATCAAAGAAGAAATTTCATCTATGCCAGATGTATACCATTTTTCTATAGACCGTTTAAAAGAAGAAATTATGGAACTAAAAAGTTTAGGAATCCGTTATGTGATTTTATTTGGGATTCCAAATCATAAAGATGAATGTGGCTCAGAAGGCTTTGCACATGAGGGGATTGTACAGAAAGCTGTACGTGCCATTAAAGAATGGGACCCTGAAATGTTCGTTATTACAGATGTATGCATGTGTGAATACACAAGTCATGGTCACTGCGGCATTTTAACAGAATCTGGTTATGTGGATAATGATAAGACATTAGAATATTTAACTAAAATTGCTGTAAGTCATGCAGAAGCAGGAGCTGATATGGTAGCACCGTCCGACATGATGGATGGCCGTATTTCTTCCCTTAGAAAAGGACTTGATGAAGCAGGTTACTTAAATGTATCTATTATGGCATATAGTGCGAAGTATTCATCTAGTTTTTATGGACCATTTAGAGAAGCAGCCCATTCAGCACCAAGCTTTGGTGACCGCAAGACATATCAAATGGACCCAGCTAATAGTGATGAAGCCTTACGTGAAGGGGCTTTAGATTGTGAAGAAGGGGCAGACATTATTATGGTTAAACCAGCCCTTTCTTATTTAGATATTATCAGACGCTTTAAAGATAACTTTAATATGCCAATTGCAGCTTATAACGTAAGTGGTGAGTATTCAATGCTTAAGTTAGCTGTTAAAAATGGGCTGTTAAGCGAAGATGCTATTTATGAAAGTGTCATGTCTATTAAACGTGCAGGGGCAAGCATTATTATTACTTACTTTGCAAAAGATTTAGCTAAAAAGATAAAGGGGTGCTAAAAATGAAAAATGAAAGATCAAAAGCTATTTTTGAAGAAGCAGTTAAATATATTCCAGGTGGGGTAAATAGCCCCGTTCGAGCTTTTAAAGCAGTTGGTTTAGACCCTGTATTTATTGACCATGCCCATGGCAGCCGTGTAACAGATGTAGATGGCAATGAGTTTATCGACTATGTTTGTTCATGGGGGCCACTTATGCTTGGGCATAGCCCAGAAGCTATTGTAAGCGGCATTGAGGAAGTGGTTCGAAAAGGCACAAGCTATGGTTTCCCTACAGAGATTGAAGTAGAGATGGCAAAGCTTATTGTAGAGGCTTATCCAGCCATTGATAAAGTTAGAATGGTTAACTCAGGTACAGAAGCTACTATGAGTGCACTTCGTGTGGCAAGAGGATTTACAGGTCGTAATAAAATCCTTAAATTTGAAGGTTGTTATCATGGACACTCAGATGCCTTACTTGTTCAATCCGGTTCAGGGGCTTTAACATTTGGCGTGCCTACAAGTCCTGGTGTACCAGCTGATGTTGTAAAAGATACATTAGTTTCAAGATACAATGACTGCGAAGCTGTGAGAGAAATCTTCGAAAGCCAAGGCAAGGAGATTGCAGCTGTTATCGTAGAAACAGTAGCAGGTAACATGGGTGTTATTGAAGGAAAGAAAGAATTCTTACAAACACTTAGAGACTTATGCAGCGAATATGGTGCTGTTTTAATCTTTGATGAGGTTATCACTGGCTTTAGAATTGCCTACGGTAGTTCAGTAGAATATTTCGGTATTAAGCCAGATATGGTATGCTTCGGTAAAATCATTGGAGCAGGTTTACCAGTAGGTGCGTATGGTGGAACAGATGAAATTATGTCTATGGTATCACCACTAGGTCCAGTTTACCAAGCTGGTACATTATCAGGTAACCCACTTGCTATGTATATGGGTAAAAAGAATCTAGAAATCTTAAGAGATCACCCAGAAATTTATACAACACTAAGTGCTAAAGCAACACGCCTTGCAGAGGGCTTAGAAGCCAATATTAGAGACCTGTCCCTCAATTTTACTGTGAATCATAGTGGGTCATTAGTATGCTTATTCTTTGGGCCAGGGCCTATTGAAAATTACGATGATGTTAAACATTGCAACACAGAGTTATTTAAAATTTACTTTGAAGAAATGTTGAAACGTGGCATTATTTTACCACCAGCACAATTTGAGGGAATGTTCCTCTCATATGCGCATACAGATGAAGATATTGAAGCAACAATTAAGGCAAGCTTTGAGGCACTTAAAGTTGTGAAAGAACATATGGCGTAGTGAATGTTAAATGCTACTGCATAATGGACTGTGATAGACTATTTAGCTAGCATAGGACATTATAAATCAGTATAAATATATTATGATATAAAATAAGGTGCCCTTATGGGCTTAATAGGGAAAGTTAAGAGCTGCAGCCCCCGCTACTGTTACTGAGGATACGAAGCGCATAAAAAGTCACTGCAGATTAAATTTTAGAAGTTTATAAGAAGCTCTAAGATGAAGGTCTGTGGGAAGGCAAGCTAAGTAGATGAATCATGAGCCAGGAGAACTGCCTTATTTTTATATAAAATCTACTTTCGGAGGGAAAGAGGGAGGAATAAGAGAATGAAAAAATTAAATCATTCAGTTGTCACCGCATTATTATTTTTGGGGCTGGTTCCAGTCACCACTTATGGAATGCACATTATGGAAGGCTTTTTGCCTGTGAAATGGTCCATTATTTGGACGATTGTGTATTTACCATTCTTTGCATTAGGGTTAAAATCCCTTAGAAAAATTTTTAAAGAAAGTCCACAAAAGAAAGTACTTATTGCTTTAGTAGGCGCTTTTGTCTTCGTGCTTTCTGCACTTAAGATTCCATCAGTTACAGGAAGTTGTTCACATCCTACAGGTGTAGGCCTTGGGGCAATTATGTTTGGCCCATCAGTTATGTCTGTAGTAGGTTTACTTGCACTTGTTTTTCAAGCTGCACTTTTAGCACATGGTGGCTTTACGACACTTGGCGCTAATGCCTTTTCAATGGCAGTAGTTGGGCCTTTTGTAAGTTACGGTATTTATAAGCTTTGTCGTAAGCTTAAAATGAATGTAGGATTTGCTGTATTTTTAGCAGCAGCACTTGGAGATTTAGCCACATATGCAGTTACATCTATTGAGCTAGGTTTAGCATTTCCAGATAGTACAAGTGGGATAATGGGTGCAGTTATTAAATTCTTTGGTGTCTTTTTAATGACTCAGCTTCCTATTGCCATTGGTGAAGGATTACTCACAACAGTTGTTTATAATTTAGTACATAAGCATGAAGAAGAGGGGGTAACACATTATGAAGCATAATACCAGAGTAAATGTTATTTTAATTTTATTAGCAGCTATTTTGATTTTTGGACCATTATTTATTAACCCACATGCAGAGTATGGCGGCTCAGATGGGCAGGCAGAAGAAGTGATTGGAGAGCTTGCGCCAGAGTATGAGCCATGGTTTGAACCTTTTTATGAACCAGCTAGCGGGGAGATTGAAAGTTTATTCTTTTCATTACAAGCAGCACTTGGAGCAGGAGTTATTTGTTATTACCTAGGGTATCAGCAAGGTAAAAAACGAAAAGCAGCTGTGCCAATGACTCAAGGAAATTAATATGATTAAGATTGATTATATTGCTTATAATAACCCATTAGCTAATAAGAACCCTTATGTAAAAAGTGGTTTTGCCATGGGGCTTCTTATAGCAGCTATTAGTTTTAAATCAGTTTATTTATTAGCGTTCATTATTTTTATAATGAACGCCCTTATATTAGTGGGCGTACGTATTGAATTTAAGTTTTATTTAAAGCTTCTCATGATTCCCGTAAGTTTCTTAGGGCTTAGTACCATGATGATTTTGATAACGTATAATACGCAGGCCGCTAACTTTGTTATAAAATGTCATGCATTTGGCGGATTTATTGGTATAACCCATGAGACACTACGTACAGCGTGCTATTTATTTTTAAGATGCTTTGCAAGTATATGCTGCATTTATTTTATGACACTAACCGTGGGAATGAATCAGCTGATACAAGTACTAAGAAAATTACATTTGCCTCATGAGATTATTGAGCTGCTTATTTTAATGTACCGATTTATTTTTATTTTCTTAGAAGAGATGGAAGAAATGAAAAGAGCGCAAGAAATGAGATTTGGTTATACCGATTTATATACATCTTATCATTCAACTGGCATGCTGATTAGTCAACTTTTTAAACGCATTATGCAGCGTTATGAAGAACTTTGCGTGGCGCTTGAAATGAAGCTATATGAAGGGACTTTTTATTAAAATGGAACACTATAAATTTACACAAAATAAACAATGCGAATATTTTCCTTGTCATAAGGTGGAGAATACTGAAACATTTAACTGTCTTTTTTGCTTTTGCCCACTTTATACGTTAGGAAATCAGTGTGGAGGTGACTTTGAATATACAGCAAAGGGTATTAAAAGTTGTATGAAGTGTACGAAGACACATGGATTAAATGCACATGAACATGTGATGGGAAAGATGAAGCTGATTATGGAGATGGCAAAAGAAAGTAAAAAATGATAATTAGAAGGATGGCATTAAGAAGGAAGGAGGCGAAGTGGTGTGATTGAAGTTAGGCGCGTGACCTATGCTTATGATAAGGAATGTAGGGCGTTAGAAGATGTGAATATGGACTTTGACAAGGGGAAGATTATTGGCGTTATTGGTGTGAATGGCTCTGGAAAGTCTACTTTGTTTCAGAGTATTGTAGGACTTTTAAAACCTGATAAGGGAGAGATTCTTTGTGAAGGGATGCCAATTAGATATGATAAGAAGAGCTTATATGAACTACGTAAAAAAGTAGGGATGGTTTTTCAAGACCCTGATAAGCAAATTTTTTATGATAATGTATATGAAGATATAGCCTTTGCACTTCGCAATATGAAGCTTGATGAGACTGAAATTAAGAAACGTATAGAAGAAGCCTTAGAAAGAGTTGGCGGTATAGAGTGGCAAAAACGCGGTGTACATTTTTTAAGTCATGGTCAGAAGAAGAGAGTAGCAATTGCGTCAGTTTTAGCAATGAAGCAGCAGCTGATATTAATGGATGAGCCTACTGCAGGACTTGACCCTAGAAGTGTACGCAAGATGGTTCAGATTATAAAAGAGATTGCCAGTGATGGAACAAAAGTAGTTATTTCCAGCCATGATATGGACCTTATTTATGAAATATGTGATTATATTTATGTTCTAGAAAAAGGTAAAGTCATTAGTGAGGGAAAGATAGAAGAAGTTTTTTCTAAAGATAACACATTGGAAGAGATAGGATTAAGTAATCCATGGTTAGTGAAAGTACATAAGTATATGGGCTTACCGTTATTTAGGACAGAAAAAGAACTTTATAAGTATTATGAGAAGCAGCGTTCAGAGGCCTAATGGTACTTATACAATAGAAAGAATAGATAGAAAGAATAGATAGAAAGAATAGATAGAATAGAAATAGTAGACGTTGTAGAGAAAAGTATACTATGCATTTAGCAAGATATTTAAAGTGGAGGATAAGATGAGTAGATTAGAGGAAGCCTTACATAATATTACACCTCTTGATGAAGAGGCAATGCAAAAAGCACAAGAGAAGCTAGATAATTTAAGTAAGCCACTTGGAAGCATGGGAAGGTTAGAAGATATTTGTCGCACTTTAGCGGGCATTTATGGTGAAACAAGCTTTGATATTTCTAGAAAAGTCGTAATAGGTTTTGCTGGAGACCATGGTGTGTATGAAGAGGGCGTGGCAGTAGATCCACAGTGGATTACTAAGGCACAGATTCCAAATTTTGCAAAGGGTATTTGCGGTGTAGGAACACTGGCTAAGTTTATAGGTGCAGATATTGTAGCTGTAGATGTAGGTGTAAAATGTGATGAGCCTCTACCAGGTGTTTTAGATTATAAAATCAGACAAGGCACAAGTAACTTAGCTAAAGGGCCAGCAATGACACGAGAAGAAGCCATCCGTTCTTTAGAAGTCGGAATTGAGGTTGTAGAGAGATGTGTGAAAGAAGGTTATAAGGTCATTGGCATTGGTGAAATGGGTATTGCCAATACAACGCCTACTAGCGCTATTATTTCTGTGTATGGAGAATGTGACCCTAGTGAAGTTACAGGCAAAGGTGCAGGTTTAAGTCCTGAGGGGGTTAAACATAAGGCAGATGTCATAAGAAAGGCAATTGCACTAAATAAACCTAATAAAGAAGATGCACTAGATGTGCTTTCGAAGGTAGGCGGTTTTGAAATAGGTGCTATGGCGGGTGCTATTTTAGGTGGGGCTTTATATAAAGTACCTGTTGTATTAGATGGCTTTATTTCGTATGCGGCAGCAATATTAGCTTATCATTTATGCCCATTAAGTCGTGAATATATGATAGGATCTCATTATTCAGCAGAACCAGGTTCTAAAAAAGCGACAGAGCTTTTAGGTGTTGCCCCGATGCTGAATTTAGAAATGCGACTAGGAGAAGGTTCAGGTGGAATTCTTGTTTTTAATATTATGGATGCTGCACATTATGTATATGAAAACATGGCGACACGTGCTGAGAGCAATTGTTAAGTGATACTTGAATAAGGGAATGCGGCAAAATGATGAGTTGGAGATACTCTGGCTAGATTTTTGACCAAGTAGGAATAGAATAAAAAAGAAAAGAGGTAAGATATGAGTCAAATTATATTAGTTACAGGTGGTGCTAGATCAGGTAAAAGCAGTTTTGCAGAAGAGTTATGCCGCATGCAAAATAATAGCACAGCTTATATTGCTACAAGTATCCCGTTTGATGAAGAAATGAAAGACCGTGTGAAAAAGCATAGAGAAATGAGGCCGGGGACCTGGAAAACTTATGAAGTTTATCAAAAGGTATATGAAAAGATTTCAGAGATTGCAGCAAAACATGAAACAGTTATTTTAGACTGTGTTACGTTGATGGTTAATAATTTAATGTTTGAAGAAAATATTGATTATGACTGCATAACACCAGAAGAGGCAAATAAATTAGAAGCTTATATTAAAAATGAGTTTGAAAAACTTCTTGAAGAGGTCTGCAAGACGAATTTATATTTTGTAATTGTAACGAATGAAATAGGTATGAGTCCTGTGGCTGCCAATAAGCTTACGCGTATTTATACAGATATTATAGGACGAATGAATCAGCTTATTGCTAAGCAGGCAGACGAAGTATATTTCGTAGTGAGTGGTATTCCGATGAAGATTAAGGATATGCAAGCAATCAATAAGGTAGAAGGGTAGAGTAGAATGAAAAGATTTATAGGGATTATACAATTTTTAACCCGTATACCTATACCGATAGATGTAGGTTTTGATGAGGAGTTTCATAAGAGTACAAGGTACTTTCCTCTAGTAGGACTTATTTTAGGCCTTTGTTATTATTTGATAGGCGTTGTGAGTCGTATATTTTTTGAGGACTATATAGTAGCAGTACTTATTTTATTAGGAACCGTGGTATTAACAGGTGGGTTACATTTAGATGGGGTAGGAGATACCTTTGATGGGCTCTATAGTTATAGAGATAAGGACCGTATTCTAGAAATTATGAAAGATTCAAGATTAGGAACTAATGCGCTATTAAGCATTTTATTTTTGATTTTATTAAAGTTAGGATTCTTAGTAAGCCTCTTAGCACAAGATAAGTTATGGGTTGTCATTATTATGCCAGTGCTTGCAAGAACATTTCAAGTTGTAGCTTGCTATAAAGGTAAGACGCCAAGAACACAAGGTATGGGAAACATATTTATTGGCAAGGTAAGTAACATTTCGCTGGGGATTGCATTAGGATTAGCAGCAGGGCTCACTATAGGGGTTGTGTTGATTTTCAATCCCTTTTCATGGCAGTTAATTTTAAAGGTGGCATTGGCAGTAGGTGTGGTAGCATTAGCTTTAAAGCTTTTTGAAAGAAGTGTTTATAAAAAAATAGATGGGATTACAGGAGACATACTAGGCTGCATTTGTGAAATGGCAGAACTAGGTATATGTATTGTCATGTATTTTTTATAGACCAAAATAAGTTTGTCACTGTACATGTATATTCCAAGATTTTAGTTAGTTTCTCTTTTAAAATATGGCCAAGATAAGCTAATAAATGAGCCTTTTAAGAATGGCAGCGTATGCTATTTTTAAGAGGCTTATTTGATGATATAAGTGGTAACAAAGGTGAAAGAAAGTAATCTAGGCAAAATATAACAATAATTTAGTGAAGAAGTTGGTTATAATTAAATAAAAATAATACAATATTTGTAAAAAGTATAGAAAAAATGGATTCGTATTGTACAATATAAAAAAAGTAAAACGATAAAGGGGTCTAGGTTATGAGGCAATTTGAAAATGTAACATTGATGAAAAAAGCAAATGTATATTTTGATGGCAATGTAACGAGTCGCACTGTGTTTTTACCAGATGGTGAAAGAAAGACATTAGGAATTATGCTTCCTGGTGAATATACTTTTACAACAGGGCATAAAGAAGTAATGGAAATCGTAGAAGGCTATATGGAAGTCAAACTTCCTGATAGCGAAAGTTATGTCAGTTACAAGACAGGAGACAAGTTTGAAGTACCTGGTCACTCTAGCTTTGAACTGCGGGTAAAGGAGGTAAGTGACTACTGTTGTTCTTACATAAAAGAATAAGAGGAGAAACATAGTTTGGCATGCGAGTAGAGTTTCACACAAAATAAGACTAACAAGGATGAGGCGATGAATAAAACAAGAAAAGTACCAGCATGGGTTGGCGATGTATTATTAATCATTACGGCAGTAGTATGGGGCGGAGGATTCATAGGTGTAGCAAAGTCGCTAGATACGCTAGGACCGTTCTATATGATTGCATTACGTTTTCTTATAGCAAGTATATTAATGCTTATTGTATTTGGAAAAAAGTTAAAAAAAGTTACTAGAAATGATATATGGGCAGGTATATGGAGTGGCACATTTTTATTTTTAGGTTTTGCAGGACAGACCTTGGCTGCTAAGTATTTAAGTGTAGGTAAGTTAGCCTTTTTAACAGCTCTAAATGTGCTTATTGTACCGTTTTTAGCACGACTTGTTTTTAAAGAGCATATTAAAAAACATAATATTATTGCCAGTATAATTGCAGTTATCGGTTTTGGTTTTCTAAATCTGACGAAGGATACAGGATTTAGTATGGGCATAGGTGAAGTATTAGCAGTAGTAGGTGCTATATTCTTTGCAGGGCAGATTACAGCATTAGGTCATTATACGAAGAAAATAGATGTATGTATCTTATCTGTTATTCAGATGATTGTATGTTGTATCTTAGGATTTACATGTGCCATCTTTTTAGAGGCGCCGCCCACTCAGCTTAATATAGAGATGCTTTTACCAGTAGGATATTTAGGTGTGTTTAGTACATTTGTAGCATTTCTCTGTCAAACTATTGGGCAAAAGTATACTTCAGCAGCAAGAGCGGCGATTATACTTTCTTTAGAATCTGTATTTGGGACACTCTTTTCTGTCATGCTGTTAAGTGAAGTTTTAACAGTGAATATGACGATAGGTTCATTTCTTATTTTATTAAGCGTTGTTTTAGCAGAGTATATGCATATTAAAATAGGCTAGAGGTACAGGAAAATAGCGAAAGTTTCATACGTAATCAGGTGAGTACTTGAAAAAAAAGTAATAGCTTAGTATAATAAGAGAACAATTGCATAGAGACAGTTCGTGAACCTCCTGTCTTAAAATAAAACTACGGTAAACAGATTGAAAAGTATAGCTTTATAAATCAAAAATGTTTATAGGGAGTGTGAGTTAAGGAACTTGCACCCTTTTTGTTTGCGAAAGTATATGGTAATATACTTTGGTATAAATGATGAAAGTTTTTCATAAAACATATAAGAAGAATCTTTTATATTTATGAAAAATGTAGTTAATGAGGTCATTGATAGGGGGATTCTAACCTTTATGAATGACCTTTTTATTTGGATTATTTTATGTGAGTAAGCGGGTTATTTATGCAAGATAAGAATATAGAGCATTATAAAAGGAGCGTATTATGAGAATTACAACGAAGGAACTTGTTCAAATTGCAGTGATTGCAGCTATTTATGCCGTACTGACAGCAGTATTTGCAAGCATTAGCTTTACACCATTACAACTTAGATTATCAGAGATTATGGTATTTTTAGCATATTTTAATCCGATTTATATTGCGGGTCTTACATTAGGATGTTTCATTGTAAATATTCTGATGTCACCTTACTTATTAATGGATGGCGTATTTGGTACAATGGCAACACTTTTAAGTGTAATAGCTATTTATTATACAGGTAAAGCTTTTAAAGGAAGCAAAAAAGGTATGATTATAGCTTCTTTATGGCCAACTATTTTTAATGGGATTATTGTAGGATGGATTATTTATACATGCAGCATTATGGAAGGCAGTATGACTAAAAATATTACAGCACTTGTAGGTCTTATGGGAAATGTAGCAATTGGTGAATTTATTGTAGTATCCATTATTGGTGTGCCAGTAGTATATTTCATTATGAGTCGTTACAAAGCGGTTATTAATAAAATTAGCAGATAATATTAAAACGGCAAAAGATACTGTGATAGATAAAGAAATAAAAAGGGTCAGGTTTCACGAGTGTGATCTGGCCCTTTTACTATATTCAAATCCTTAAATCAGTTTGTTTTAGGAAATTATACAGAGGATGTAACATTACGAGGCATGTATAGTTGAGGCATTTATAGTTAATGTGAAAACAACTTTAATTTTACTTAATATTAAACATTTAATTATATAATAATATTTTTTTATAGAAAAAAAGGAAAAGGGGGAGAGGCGTCGAATATATATAATATAACCAGTTGTTTTAGGACAAGCAGCTAGCAAAGGTAGTTAGACTAAAGTGCTAGCGAAGTTCATATATAAGTAATATGAACTACTTTCTCCTAAATTGATATGTAACTATTAAATAAGACTATAGTTACTCCTACAAGTAAACTTTAAGTTCACAAGAAAGAGACGTAGGCAAGGACAAGTGGTTGAAAGGAGAGATGCATATGAAATACAATATTATTGGGAAAAACATTGAACTTACAGAAGCATTAGAAAATGCAGTAGTAGAAAAACTTGAGAAACTTGATAAATACTTTAATGATAGTGTTGAAGCTCAGGTAACCCTTATTGTAGAGAAACTAAGTCATATCATTGAGATAACAATTCCATTTAATGGTTCAGTTTTACGTGCCGAAGTAGAAGGCAAAAACATGTATAATATTATGGATGATGCAGTTGATGTTATCGAAAAACAAGTTAATAAATTCAAAAATAAATTAAGAAGTAAACATAGAAATGGTATTAGTCAATTTACACCAGATTTCCTTCGTGAAGAAGTAGAGGAAAGTAAAGATCAAGAAATCAAAATTGACCGTAAAAAGAAATTTGCTATCAAACCAATGGACGCTGAAGAAGCAGTGCTCCAAATGGAACTTGTAGGACATAATTTCTTCGTATACTTAGATGCTGATACAGAAGAAGTTAATGTCGTTTATAAAAGAAAAAATGGCACATATGGTTTAATCGAACCAGTGCTTGATGAAGAGTAAAAATATGAAAAGGCTGTGGCACAAAAGTGCCACAGCCTTTTTTAGATGTAATCATAATACTAATTATAGGTGGATTTGGTATGGCTAATATTCTACATAATGTAGACTATGCACCAAATAATTTAGCTATAATGAATGTGGAAAGTAATATAGGCAATAAGCATGAAGAAAGTTTTTACTATAAAAATGGTGAAAGTACACAAACATTCAGAGTAAGTTCTGATTCACAGCAGTGCCTAACAGGAGAAGTCTATGTAAAGCAAGGAAGCATTGCTATTAATATAGAGGACGATAAAGGAAGCAGTATTTTCAGCCAAGAATTTACGCCACAAAAAGAACCTTATACAGTACAAATTTCCCTAGATAAAAGTAACACTACCTACAAGGCACATATTACCTACAACAAAGCAAGAGGAAGCGTAAACCTCAAACCAGAATAAAATATCAGCAATAACAAAAAAGCCATAAACTCGAGACCATCTCAAGTTTTATGGCTTTTTATTATATATAAAGCTAATATTCCATTATCCATTAATACAAGTAAGATATTAATGGATGATGATCTTCGTGAAGTGCTTCAAAGTGTTTTTAGGTGGAGCGTCCAAAGCACGAGGAATGGAGCGCTGCGTTTTCTACCGCTGCTTTGAAACACAAGCTTAGAGCATCACAGATTACGGAGAGTGTAGTCCATCAGTGCCCCAGTGTCTAGCGGCTTTAATTCATGACTATGCAAACTGGCTATTATAAAGTCCGGCGTATAATCCGCCTTCTTTTAGGAGCTCTTCATGAGTACCTTTTTCTACAATATTACCTTGTTGCATAACTAAAATCATATCCGCCCCTTTAATGGTAGATAATCTATGTGCAATGACGAAGCTTGTGCGTCCTTGCATGAGGCGATTCATGGCTTCTTGAATATGAATTTCAGTACGGGTATCTACATTGCTGGTGGCTTCATCTAATATAAGGATGGTTGGGTCGGATAAAACAGCACGAGCAATGGTGAGAAGTTGCTTTTGACCTTGAGAGATGTTAGAACCCTCTTCATTAATGATTGTATCATAGCCATCAGGTAATGTTTCAATGAAATGATCCGCAAAGGCGGCTTTAGCTGCCGCTTTAACTTCTTCTAAAGTAGCATTTTCTCTTGAATAGGCAATATTATCTTTGATACTTCCTTTAAAAAGCCAAGTGTCTTGTAGAACCATGCCAAATAAATTACGTAAATCTCCTCTTAGCATATGGGTAATATTAATGCCATCAATATTAATACTACCATCTTGAATTTCATAAAAACGCATAAGAAGATTGATTAAAGTAGTCTTACCAGCACCGGTAGGTCCTACGACAGCAACGGTTTGACCAGGACGTACAAAAAGAGAAATATCTTGCATAAGGGGCTTTTCTGGGTTATAGCCAAAGCGGACATGATTAAAGGTGACTTGACCTTTGGCATGAGTGGGTACTTGAGGTATGCTAGGTTCAGGTACTTCATTTTCCGCATCTAAGACTTCAAAGACACGTTCAGCAGAGGCTACTGTAGACTGTAGGATGTTAGCAATATTAGCAACTTGGTTGATAGGTTGCATAAACTGTCTTGTATATTGAATGAAGGCTTGAATATCACCTACAGAAATTTTGCCGTTAATAACGAAGTTGCCACCTATAACGGCAATAAATACATAACCTAGATTACTGGCAAGACTCATAACAGGCATAATAAGACCTGAAACGAATTGTGCTTTTACACTCACTTCAAAAAGTGCATCATTTAATTGAGCGAAGTCTTTCATGTTTCTTGATTCTTGGTTAAAGGCTTTAATTACTGCATGACCTGTATAGGATTCTTCTACATGTCCATTTAATAAGCCAAGTTTTGTTTGCTGGTCTAAGAAGAAAACTTGTGAACGCTTAATGATAGGACGGCTTAGAATAGCACCTAAGGGTAAGGTGATGACAACAATTAAAGTTAAGACTGGGCTAATAGTGAGCATCATAATAATGACACCTATGATAGTGATAACAGAAGTAATGATTTGAGTTAAACTCTGCTGTAATGTGGTACTGATATTATCAATGTCATTAGTAACACGACTGAGTAAGTCTCCAGTTGAATGACTGTCAATATATTTAAGAGGTAAAATACCTAGTTTTTTATCTACTTCTTGACGTAGGCTAAAGACAGTTTGTTGTGCTACATCAGCCATAACATACTGTGCAAAGTAAGAAAATAACCCGCTTAATAAATAAAAGGCAATAAGCCAAATGAGAAAGCCTGTAATTTGCCTAAAGTCAAAAGTACCTGTGGCAGCACCAGTAAACAGTGTCGTTGTGACATTACCTACAAGCTTAGGTGTTAAAACAGAAAAGATTGTACTGATGATGTTAAGAATGATGACTGTAATAAGCTGTACCCTCTTGGGAGCTAAATAGCTTAACAGTCTCATTAAGGAACCTTTGAAATTTTTGGCTTTAGCACCAGGATGTTTTGGGTGGGGACCACCATGTTTCATCATAAGGCTGCACCTCCTTCGAGTTCTTCTTTAGAAAGTTGAGACTGGGCAATTTCACGATAGGTCTCACAAGTCTTAAGAAGCTCTCTATGCGTACCTTTACCTACAATAGTATGATCGTCTAGTACTAATATGGTTGAGGCATTCATAATAGAGCTAATACGTTGTCCTACAATAATAATGGCAGCGTCTGTAACTTCTTTAGCAAGTGTCTTTCTAAGTTTCGCGTCAGTTTTAAAGTCTAAGGCAGAAAAACTATCATCAAAAAGATAAAATTCGGCCTTTTTAATAAGTGCACGGGCAATAGCTAAACGCTGCCTTTGACCGCCAGAAACATTAGTACCGCCTTGTGTAATTGGGCTATTAATGCCTTCAGCCATACTAGAAACGAAATCAATGCCTTGTGCTGTTGTTAAAGCAGCATTAATTTCGCTATCCGTAGCATCAGCCTTGCCAAATTGTAAGTTACTAGAAACAGAGCCGCTAAATAAGAAGTTTTTCTGAGGAACGTAGCCTATTTTTTCGCGTAAATCGGTTAAAGAATAATCTTTAATATCTATGCCATCTATTAGAATTTTGCCAGAGGTAATATCATAAAATCTTGGAATAAGATTTAAAAGTGTACTTTTACCAGAGCCTGTGCCACCGATAATAGCCAGTGTCTCACCAGGGACTACCTCAAATGAAATGTGTTCTAAGATAGGTTTTTTACTACCTGGATAAGCAAAGGAGACATCATCAAAGATAAGCCTTGCATGTCCATTTGGAGCAGTACATTTACTAGGTTTGTCTTGAATGTAGTTAATGGTATCTAATACTTCAGCAATGCGTGTTGCTGAGGCTAAGGCTCTTGGAATAAGAACGAAAATCATGGTAAGCATAACAAGGGAAAACATAATCTGCATAACATATTGAATAAAGGCAATTAGTGAACCGACTTCTAGCAGACGCGCACTTACCTTGCGGCTTCCAAACCATAGAATGACTACTGTTGTGAGATTTAATACAATCATAATGCTAGGCATTAAAATAGCCATAAGTTTATTAACGCGAATGGCATTATCAGTTAAATCTTGGCTAGCCTCTTCGAAGCGTGCTTCTTCATGTTTTGTCTTATTAAAAGCCCGAATAACGCGAATACCAGTAAGATTTTCACGTAAAATAAGATTTACTTTATCTAATTTTATTTGCATTTGATTATAAAGCGGTACCGTTTGCCGACCTATTAAAAAAACGAGTAGTGCTAGGAGCGGGATAGAAACAAGTAAAATGAGTGATAAATTAGCATTAGTAGAAATAGCCATGATGATACCACCAATAGCCATAAGAGGTGCAGTAACCATCATTCGAAGGGACATAACTACTAATTGTTGCACTTGATACACATCGTTAGTTGTTCTAGTAATTAAAGAAGATGTACCAAGTTTATTAAATTCTCCTAAGGAAAAACTTTCTATTTTTTCAAAGAGTGCATGTCTAAGGTCTCTCCCAACGGACATGGCAACCTTAGCAGAGGTATACATGGCAGTAGCACCTACAATAGCCGTAATAAGTGCAGCAATAATCATATAAAAACCTATACGTATTATATAATTCATATTGCCAGATGTAATACCGTTGTCAATAATATTTGAGAGAAAGCTTGGCAAAGATAAATTACCAATGGCTTGGCATAAAAGAAGTAGACAAGTTGTAATAATAAGTACTGTATAAGGTTTAAAGAAATGTAAAAGTTTGCGCAAAGAAGTCACCGCCTAACTAATTTAATATAGGAGTTATTTTTGCCATATTTAATAGGAATATCCATAAAACGAATTATTCGGTTTATCTTGTGTTGTGAAAAATAACATGTTGTAAAAATCATTAGAAATGATTGAAAAAAGGAATTTTTTGAAATATAATAGAATGGCTATAATTGGATGAATCACTAGGTTGTAATAGAATTTAATTTTTGATATACTTAAGGCTAACGTTTATTATAAATTTACAACATTTTAATAGTATAGATACTAGGAATCAAGGAAGTGGCTAATAATAGGTATTATTAATTAATGAGGGCCACTGACATTCAAAATAGAAACAAAAGACTTAAATGAACTAGGCAGAGTTAGCATAAAAGCATTTAAATAAACAAAGAGGGTGAAAAATTTGAAACTAATCGATAGAATTTTTGGGACTCACTCAGAGAGAGAGCTCAAAAGAATTGAACCAATCGTACAAAAAATCGAGTCATATGACGAAGCAATGCAAAAGCTTTCAGATGATCAGCTTAAAGCAAAAACAGAGGAATTTAGAGGTCGTCTTGCAAATGGCGAAAGTTTAGATGATATCTTACCAGAAGCTTACGCCGTATGTAGAGAATCAGCATGGCGTGTACTTGGTAAAAAACATTTCCGTGTCCAATTAATGGGTGGTATCGTACTTCATAATGGACGTATCGCAGAGATGAGAACTGGTGAAGGTAAAACTTTAACAGAAACATTACCAGTTTATCTTAATGCTCTTTCAGGAAATGGTGTACACGTTGTAACAGTTAATGATTACCTTGCACAACGTGATGCTGAAGAAATGGGTGAACTTTACAGATGGCTTGGCCTTACAGTTGGTTGTATCTTAAGCCAAATGGATAATAACGCAAGAAGAGCGGCTTACAACTGCGATATTACTTATGGTACAAATAATGAATTTGGTTTTGATTACCTTCGTGATAACATGGTGCTTTATGCAGAAGAAATGGTACAAAGAGAACTTGCATATGCTGTAATCGATGAGGTTGACTCTGTTCTTATTGACGAGGCGCGTACACCTCTTATTATTTCAGGACAAGGGTCTAAATCAACTCACCTTTATAAAGCGGCAGATATCTTTGCACGTCGTTTAACAAAAGGTAAACTTCTTGGTGAAGAAACAGCAATGTCTACATTAATGCGCGAAGAAATCGAAGAAGAAGGCGACTACATTGTAGATGAAAAACAAAAAACTGTTACTTTAACACAAGATGGTATCAGAAAAGCAGAACAATACTTCGGTCTTGAAAACTTAGCTGATCCAGAAAATATGGAAATTCAACACCATATCAATATTGCACTTAAAGCACATAGCTTAATGCATAGAGAAAAAGACTACATCGTAGATGAAAAAGGTGAAATCGTAATCGTAGATGAATTTACAGGACGTCTTATGGATGGACGTCGTTATTCAGATGGCCTTCACCAAGCAATTGAAGCTAAAGAAGGCGTAGAAGTACGTAAAGAAAGTCAAACACTTGCAACAATTACTTTCCAAAACTACTTCAATAAATATGCTAAAAAAGCAGGTATGACAGGTACAGCTCAAACAGAAGAATCAGAGTTCAGGGACATTTATGGAATGGACGTTATCGTAATTCCTACTAATAAACCAATTCAGCGTATTGACCATCCAGATGTAGTATATAAAACAGAAGAAGCGAAATTTAAGGCTGTTATTGCGGATATTAAAGCATCTCATGAAAAAGGACAACCAGTACTTGTAGGTACAGTAACAATTGATACATCAGAACATTTAAGTAAATTACTTAAAAGAGAAGGTGTAAAACATCAAGTCCTCAATGCGAAATATCATGCAAAAGAAGCGGAAATCATTGCACTTGCTGGTAAAAAAGGTGCGGTAACAATCGCAACTAACATGGCAGGTCGTGGTACGGATATTAAACTTGAAGAGGGCGTACAAGAACTTGGCGGTCTTAAAATCATCGGTACAGAACGTCATGAATCAAGACGTATTGATAATCAGCTTCGAGGACGTTCTGGACGTCAAGGTGACCCAGGTGAATCTAGATTCTACCTTGCACTTGAAGATGACTTAATGAGACTGTTCACACCAGAGAGCACACTTAAAATGTTCGATGCAATTGGTCTTCCAGATGATGAACCAATCGAACATAGAATCCTTACAAAAGCTATTGAAAGAGCACAAACAAAAGTTGAAGGAAATAACTATGGTGTACGTAAACACTTATTAGAATATGACAAAATCATGAATGAACAAAGAGAAATCATTTATGGTGAACGTTATAAAGTGCTTAAAAATGAAAACCTTGCAGGTAAAATCAGAGAGATGGCAAAAGAAGTTATTTCTACAATGGTAGACAATACTACAAACGGTATTGAATATGCTGAAGAATGGAACTTAGGTAACATGATGGAACACCTTCGTTCAATCATTCCTATTGAAGATGTAAGTTATACAAAAGAAGAACAAGAAAGACTTACAGTAGAAAAATTAAAAGAAGATTTAAATGCAGCAGCAGATAAAATTTATGATGAAAAAGAAGCAGAGTTCGGAGATGAACTTCGTGAAATCGAACGTGTGATTCTTCTTAAAGTAATCGACCAAAAATGGATGGATCACTTAGATAACATGGATCAAATGAAACAAGGTATCAACCTTCAAGCATATGGTCAAAGGGATCCACTTGTAGAATATCGTTTCTTAAGTTTCGATATCTTCGAAGAGATGGTAAACAATATTCAAGAAGAAACTGTAAAAGCACTTTACCACATTAGAAAAGTGGTTAACAAAGAAATTAAACGTGAAAGAGTTGCTGAGCCAGTAGCTGTAAATCATACAGACGAAAGCTTAGGCGCTAAACCTATCGTTAAAAAAGAAAAGACTGGCAGAAATGATCTTTGTCCTTGCGGTAGTGGGAAGAAATATAAAGATTGCTGCGGTAAATAAGTAGAGTAGGGGGTCGCTGGAGGTGTTGATGCCTGCTAGCTACTCTCTCCGAAAATTGTGAGCACCTAAAGCTCGATATTTAAAGAAACGGGATGAACTCGCTGCGCTTGGTTCACCACGCTGCGCTCAGACAGCAGCACTAAGACCTCTTTAAATATCTCGCTAAGGTGCTCATCAATTTTCTCTGAAGGTAGACTAGCCGGTGCCAACACCCCCAGCTAGGCTACTTCTACTTAAGTACCTTCGCTAAGAGAAAAGCGAATGGGTTGATTTTGAAATAGGGTAGAGGGAGTAGATATGGTAGGCTAGTCTATCTCTAATTGAATGTCTTTGCTTAAAAGAAAAGCGAATTGGTTCATTTTGAAGTAGAGTAAGTAGAATAACTGTATTTTGGAAAATAGAATAGTTTAGTTAGAAGATTAGAGGAGACTGCAAGTGAAGCTGAAGAGAGGTGGAAGTTGCAGCCTTTTTTGTTTACATAGGAGGAAGATAACGCTATATATTATTTAGGGGATGAAAGGGCGCTTATGAGTATTGATAGTGAGTGGCTTATTATAACGTTTAAAGATGATGTGGTTGTAGGAGTGGAAATAAGGATGGATTAATAAGGGAGACTGTAGCGTGAGCTGGATGAGGCTGATGTTACGGTCTTTTTTGGCAATTTAGTCAAATGGGGTTGTGCATAGTGTATAGAAAATAAGTTTTGTTTTGTGAGGAAAATAGAAAAATAAATAAAAATCATAAAAGTGGACGGGTAGCTCGTATACTAATAGTAAATTATTGGTAAAGGTGGTTGGGAGATTGGAGGTATGTTTTATGCAGCAAATCAAACATTTATTTGAGAGAATTTTTGCACCTTGGCAGATTACTATTGAGGATAAGGAGCTATTTATTGGAAATAGACAAACAGTGTCTAATGGTAGTGGTTGGCAAATTAAGTGGGTTATGGGAAAGAATGAGAAGGGAACCTATTTAGAATATTATGCTATTAATTTAAAGCGTGGTCATTTGCATGGGCGTATTTATGAAGATGGAAGAGAAGAGAAGTTGGATGTATTAAGGGAATATATAGTTTACTCACCAAGTATTCCTGGTGATCGTGAGCGTAGTACGCAAGAATTTGAAATATATAATAAGAGATTAATTAAAGAGTTAGAGGAGAAAGGGCTTTTCTAGAGATAAAATAGAGCGGACTTATCTCAAAGGATAAATGAGGTCACATCATTGTGGCCTCATTTATATTTTGAGATAATAATGCCGTATGGTATTATAAGAATTCTGAGGAGGTCATCCGGGAATTTGATATACTACCACTTCGTAGGGTGAGGGATCGCTAAAAGCATAAAGAGTAACATAAAACATTGTTAAATGTGTGAAAGTCCTAGTAGAAATCTCAGCACATATAAGTTTTGTGTTACAATCTTATTATGAGTAAAAACATAAAAACTCATACAAGGAAAAATTTGAGTGACATAAAAACAAAAAAACTTGTAAAAAAAATAAAAAAGTACTTGCATTATGACAAGTAATAGGATATACTATATATGTGCTTGAGGCACGGAAGAAAAACAAATAAAAATATGGCGGAATAGCTCAGTTGGCTAGAGCACACGGTTCATACCCGTGGTGTCGGGGGTTCAAATCCCTCTTCCGCTACCATATGGTCGCTTAGCTCAGCTGGGAGAGCACCTGCCTTACAAGCAGGGGGTCATAGGTTCGAGCCCTATAGCGACCACTACTAAAAAAGGTCTTGTCAGAAATGACAAGGCCTTTTTGTTATGCGCATTTATATCATATTTCTTATCTTTTTAGGAATTGGTCTAATAAGGGAAAAAGCAATGAAACAAGTAAAAAGTATGCGACTAATGATGTGACTGCTTATCTTTACAGAATCTAATGACTAGGAAAAATAGTAAATCTAAAAAAAATTTATAGAAAGTACTCGTGGAAGATTTTAAGTAGGAGTATTTACACAAAAAATATAGGCATAAGTTATAAAAAATGAGGTATAAAATAGAACTATTTGTAGAAATAGTTGTTAAAAGTAAATAAAATGACAAGATAAATAATAGAAAATATAATATAATTCAAAAAAAGTGTTTTATGTTTTAGGGGTTTGGTATATAATGTAACAAAAGCAAGTGAATTCTATATTAAAATCAGACAAAATGTATAATTTGATGAAAGTTCTATGCAAGTAATCTGATTAAAGAAGAATATGAGAATAGGCGTAGAGAGATAGAACTACGTTTATGGTGAATGGTTGACTTAAGGAGGAAATAGAATGAGCAAGAGTATGAGAAGAAAAATGGCAGGTGTACTTAGTACTGTAGTAATTGCAGGAAGCATGCCAGTAGTAGCAAATGTAACAGATACCAATAGTAATTTAGAAACTACATACATAAAGGAAGTAGCTACAGAAAGAACAACAAGTGGGGGGACAGAAGCAGGCGATCAGCATGAAAAAGCTAGTGTGAAAGTATTAGATTTCAGTGAAGTAGAAGCAGGCGATTACAGCAAAGATTTTACTGTTGGAGATTTTACTGTAAAAATTAAAGAAGGAGAAAAAGTTCTTACAGTAGATGAAAATGAACAAACTAGTGAGTATTATCATACTCTTGCAAAGAGAATTAAGTTAGGTGGTAAAGGGACTGCAGAATATAGAAGTATTCATTTTGAAACTAGTGGACCAGCAACAATACAACTTTATGCATTTAGTACTTCAAATGGAACGGCTAGAGATCTAGAAGTTTTTGATGCAGATGGTAAGTCACAAGGAACAGTAACTGTGTTAGGTGAAGGGGATCTTACAGGTGATAAGAAAATGCCTGTAAAGACAATTACTGTAGACAAAGCTGGTAAATATTATATTATGCCAAAGGCAAATATAAACCTTTACTACATGAGTGTAACAGAGGGAACACCAGAAGAAATTACTTTTGAAGATGGTACAACACCAGAAATTGTAGAAGCAAAGCAAAATGCTGAAGATGGTAATAGGATAGATGTTACTGTTAAAGGTCAAATTGCAGATGCTAAAACAGATAAATTATGGATTAAAATGTATGATGCAGATGATAAATTAGTTGCTAGCCAAAAAGTTAGCGAACTAGAAAATGATTTAGCTAAAGTGCAGTTTTCTCCTAGCCAAAATGGCACATATAAATTTGTTTGTGAAGCTATAAGAGAGGGTGCGACAAGAGGATATTCAAGTAACGAATCAATGCTTGACGTAGTATTACCTTTAGGTGACGTTAAATTTGAGAATGTAAAAACAGGTAAAGACAATACATTAAATGTAGATTGGAACGATGTTAGAAATGCTACATCATATGAAATTTCTTTAGTAGGTGAAGATGGAAAAGAAGAGGTTGTAAAAGATCTTAAAGAATCGAAATATGTGTTTAAAAATCTTACACCAGGTGTTCGATATACACTTACATTAATAGCTACAGATGGTAATGGAGTGAAAAAAGCAACCTGTGAAAAGGTATTAGCACAAAAGGAAGAACGTTTCTTAGCTGCAGAAGTAGGTTCAGGGGCATCAGGTTATATTACTGAAAATACAGATGGTTCTATAACCATGGCAGCTGTACCAGTAGGTTCAGGTTCAGGTGGTAAACTTGCAGATAGTGAAGATGGCTTCCTTTACTACTATACAGAAATAAATCCAGAAACAGAAAACTTTACTTTAACAGCTACTTTCCATGTAGATGATTCAGCAAGTAAAGATAATCAATCTGGATTTGGTGTAATGGCTATTGATACATTTGAAGCAGGAAGTTCTTCAGCACGTTACTTTAACTCAGCAGGTGCGATGCTTAGAAAATATAGCCGTACAGTAGATGGAGCAGTAAGCAGTATTATGGGGGCGCCAGGTGGTTACTTCGTAACTGGTTATACAGGCAAACCAACAACTTCAAGTAGTAGTAGAAAAAATATTGATACAGCACCATTTGATTGGGATTACAAAGATGATTATGTAATTTATAACCCAGATGGCACAATTAAAAATTCTAATCCTCCAAGATTTGAAGACGGAGAAGAATATACATTAACACTTAGAAAAAGCAATACTGGTTTCCATGCTTCTATGATTGACCCTAGAACAGGTGAAAAAACAGAAGAAGTTATTTGTTATGAACCAGATTTATTATTACAACAAGATAAAGATAAATATTATGTAGGTGTGGCGGTAAGCCGTAAGATTACAGTAACAGTTAAAGATATTAATTTTACAACAATTGCACCAGAAGATGATGAAGCTAAGCAAGAAAGACCAGTAAGTTACATTAAACCATCATTTAACTTTAATGGTTCAACAACAAGTGGTAGCGCAAACTATGAAGCTGGATTTAAAGCAGACTTTGCTGGGAAAATTGATGTTTTAGATAGTAATGGAAATGTTGTGGCAAAAGATATCACAGTTGACCCAAGAAATGCTGAAACAGTTAGAGCAGTAGCAGACTTAAAACTTACTAAAGGAACAAATACATATACAGCTATTTACACACCGCTTGCAAAAGAAGGCCAAGGAGAATTACTTGGTCAATATGAAGAGTTAACTTCATATGAACCAATGGAAATTAAATTTACTGTAGATCATAGAAATTATGGAACAGAGGCAAATGCAATATATGTTTCACCAACAGCTACAGCAGAAGGAAAAGGAACAAAAGCAAGTCCACTTGATATTTATACAGCTGTAAATTATGCTCAGCCAGGACAAGAGATTGTACTTTTAGGCGGTACATATAAAATGTCTAAAGGAATCACAGTAAATAGAGGAAATAATGGAACAGCAGAAAAACCAATTGTGCTTATGTCTGATCCAAGTGAAAGAGCAGTTTTAGATTTCACAGGATGTAGTGATATCGGTATTACATTAGGTGGTGACTACTGGCATATTTATGATATGGAAGTTATGAATTCAGGTAAACAAGGAGTACAGGTTACAGGAAATCATAATACAGTAGAAAAATTAACTGTACATGGTAGTGGAAATACAGGTATTCAAATTAGCGGTAGTGCAACAGAACCAAAAGAAATGTGGCCTTCATATAACTTAATTCAAAGCTGCGAGTCTTATGATAACTGTGATGCACTTGCAAATGATGCAGATGGTTTTGCTGCAAAACTTACAGTAGGCGATGGTAATATCTTTAGATATTGTATTGCACACCATAATATTGATGATGGTTGGGACTTATATGCAAAATCAACAACAGGAGTAATTGGTGAAGTAATCGTTGAGAAATCAGTGGTTTATGCAAATGGTAGATTAACAACAGGTGGTATTATCGGAGAAGGAAATGGATTTAAGCTTGGCGGTGAAAGCATGCCAGTAGCACATATTTTAAGAGATAGTATTTCATTTGATAATCTTAAAAATGGGGTATTCAGTAATAGTAATCCAAGTTGTAAAGTAAGTAATGTTATTTCATTTAATAATGGTAGTGAATCTGAAGGTGGTAAGAACCTTTACTTCAACACAAATGCAAGTACAACAACATGGGAATTAGATAACTTTATTTCATATAAAGGCTATGAAAGTGATGCGACAGACCTTAAAAATCAGGATTCTCTTGAAAGTACAACAAACTACTTAAATGGTGTAAATAGCAAGGGTGATAAAGTAGAAGATAGCTGGTTTGAAAGCTTAGAATCTGTAGTGCCTACTATTGCAGCAGATGGTAGCATTGACATGGGAGATTTCTTAAAACTTACATCTAATGCACCAGCAGGTGTTGGAACAATATTTGGACCAAATCCAAACCCAACAGTAATTCAAATTGGCGGTGAAATTAGTACAGGAAGCACAGGAAGCACAGGTGGTTCTAGTAGTTCAAGTAGCAAACCTACAACTGTGGTAACAACTGGGGATGCACAAAAACAAAACATTGAAGCAGCTATTAAGAATAATAAAGTACCTACAATAGCAGTAGATAAAAATAATCAAGTAGCTTTAAACAAAGAATCTGTAGAAAGTTTACTTACAAATAAATCAGATGTAATATTCACAGCAAATGGCACAAGCCTTACTATGAACAACATCTTATTAAATAGCATTGTGAATAAAGAAGCAGTAGCTATGAAAGTACAAGTAGCACCAACAAGTGAAGCAAATTACAAAAAGCTTCAAGATACACTTAAACTTATGGGTGACCAAAAAACAACTATGGAAATCACAGTAAACACAGATAAAGCAGTAACAAGCTTTACAGAACCAGCTAAAGTAAGCTTTGATTTATCAAATGTAACTGAGTTAAATCCATCTAAACTTACACTTGTAAGATATGAAATCGCAGAAGATGGCACAGTCACTACTGTAAAACTTGGCGGTAGCTATGATGAAAAAACAAAAACATTCACAGGTAGAGTAGATCAAACTGGCAATTATGCAGTGGTAGAAGCAAATGAACTTCTTAAAATCAATATGACAATTGGCGATAAGACTTCAGTTGTAAATGACAGTAATATCAATAATGATATTGCACCACAAATCATTAATGGTAGCACAATGGTACCAGTGAGATTCATTGCTGAAAACCTTGGTGCCGAAGTTAAATGGGATGGTAAGAAAAAACAAGTTAACATTAACTTAAATGGCGAAGTTGTTACTGTAAATAGTAATGATGGCATGTTGATTAAAGATTCAAGAACATTAGTACCTATCAGATATGTATCAGAAAATCTTGGTGCAAATGTCCTTTGGGTTGGCAGCAGTAAAGAAATTGAAATCGTAAAATAGACGTAAGATAGATATGAAAAGGTTAGGTTGCTTAGAGGAGTAACCTAACCTTTTTTCTATTAGGAAAGGATGAAGGATGTAGCAGGATGAAAGAATATGGTTTAAGATAAATAAGAGTATGAGACAATAGTTTATATAAAAGAGAGGTTTATGCATTAGTGAAAAATATGATAGGTTTTAGAACGCTTAAGACAGGGATAGGGGCAGCAGGCGCTATGATGTTGGCTGAGGTTATGGGACTACAGTTTAGTGCTTCTGCTGGGATTATTACAATTTTAAGTATTCAAAATACGAAAAAGGCATCTTGCGAGATTGCCATTAGAAGATTAGTGGCAACGGTAGTAGCTTTAGCAATTGGTGGTGGATTGTTTGAAATGATGGCATTTCATCCTGTAGTGTTTGGGATTTATATTATCTTATTTATCCCATTAGCTGTGAAGCTAAAAGTAACAGAAGGAATTGTACCGGCTTCTGTACTTGTGACGCATTTATTAGGAAATGGGGATGTGACAGCAAATCTTATTATGAATGAGATGTTATTGATGATTGTGGGGGCTGGTGTTGCATTACTTTTAAATTTATATATGCCTAGCATCGAAAGTGAACTTTTAGAAGATAAAAGGCATATTGAGGAATCAATGTATGAAATTTTGATGGATATGTCTCTTGCACTTAAGGGCGAAAGATTAAAAAAGAGTGAAAACCATAAAATGGAAGAACTTAAGAGTTATCTAGAAATAGGAAGAAAAAGAGCACATCAACACAGTAATAATTACTTTATCAATGAAATGGCTCATTATGAGAAGTATTTTGAGATGCGAAGTGGGCAATTTCAAGTGATGGAATATATGATTAAGCATTTTGACAAATTTTCTATGAGTGTGGAGCAAGGGGTGAAAGTTGGAGAATTAACAAAGCAACTTGCAGAGTCTACTAAGGGGAAAGTGACAGTAGAAGAGCTTAGGCGTATATTGGAAACACTGCGTTTGGGCTTTAAGGAAAGTGAATTACCTAGGGACAGAGAAGAATTTGAAAATCGTGCCATGCTTTATCAATTTTTAAATGATATTGAGCTTTTTATTGCTATAAAAGCTAACTTTAAACAGCGTTTAAGTCCTAAAGAAAGAGAACAATATCAAAAGTATTATGATATATACTAGGATTTTCTAGAATAAATGGGAAATAAACTTTTGTGTTTCACACAATCTGTCGGAAAATTTTTGGAAGAAGTTACCATATATTTACAAAATTAACGACAACTCCTCGGTATAATTAAAATACTGCAGGAGGGAGAGATATAAGTGATAAATACAAAAGAAGAAAAAGAAAAAGTAACATTATTGGAAGTCCTTAGACAGATAAAATGGACAAGCATTATCCTATGCATTGGTGTGTTTCTCATGAGCCGTGTAGCAGTATTTGATAATTTTTATACCTTGGGTATTTGTTACATTGGTGCATTGTTTTTTGACAAAGATATTAGAAGATGGGGAGCACTTATTGGCATACTAGGGCTCATTTCAATGGGACTTGGTCAAAGTGTAACAGTCAAATATATACTTATGATTCTACTTTTATGGAGTATTAGAGGGTATATGGGACTTTGTAAAATGGAGTTTAATACGCAAAATCAAAGTATTATAACAGGCTTATGTATATTTGCTATTAATTTAATTGCAGTGATTATAGCAGAACCTACTATATATAAAGTGCTTATTGTAGCTTTAGAGGGGGCAGTAGGTGTAGGCCTTGTCATTATATTTAGTTATAGTACAGAGATTATTTATACGAAGAAATGTACCCATCTGACAGATAAAGAAAGCATCAGTATGATTTTTTTAATAGCCTGCATGTTGGGAGGTACTTTGGATTTTTATGTACAGGTACCAGTGTTTAATCGTATTTTCTTTAGAGATGTGGTGATTTTTATCATTATGATTGCGGCTACATATTTAGGAAATATGCATGCAGGAACCACACTGACATTGGTATTAAGCATTTTGCTTGTACTGATTGGTTATGTATCACCAGAAATGGTGGTTGTATATGCTTTGGCAGCTTTTATTGGCGGGTTATTTTCTGTACTAGGACGCATAGGTGTTATGATTGCTATGGGACTAGGACTTATTTTAGGATTTAACTTATTTAATCATCAAGTGATGGATTTAAGCATTATAGGGGCATATTTAAGCGGAGCAGTAATTAGCCTTGTGATTCCTAGAAATTATTTTGGCATGGCAGAATGGTTTAAGGTGAAGGAAAGTACAAAAGATGAACAATATTTCTTAAGGCTACAAAATATTATGATTGAACAGGTAAATGGATTTTCTAAGGCGTTTGCAGATTTGAGTCAGTCATTTGATAAGATTGTAGATAAGAAGTTAGTATTAAATGAGAAGGATATTAAAGATATTATTGAATCTACTGGTGAAAAGATGTGTATGGACTGTGCTATGAAAAACTTCTGCTGGAAAGATTATTTACAAGCAACTTACAAAAGCGGTTATGAGATGATTAATTTAATCGAAAAGAAGGGAACATTGCAGCTTACAGATATACCGGAACGTTTTTCTAAATCCTGTATTAATCCGGAGAACTTTGCCTTTAGTTTAAGTTTTAGTCTAGAAATTTTTAAACGTAATATGATTTGGAAAAATCGTTTAGTTGAAATGAGAAATTTAATTGGTAGCCAATTTGAAGCTGTTTCTTCTAGTTTACAGACGCTAGCAAGCACTGTTAAAAATGATATTAATTTTAATAGAGAATATGAACGTATGATTAAAAATTACTTATATAATAAGGGAATCAATGTACAAGATGCTATTGTACTTGAATTAAGAGGACATGTTGAGGCAATTCATCTATTTATAGATTATCGTATTGATAAAGATTTAAAGGAAAAGTTAGTGAAATATATAGCTACGGCAATAGATGAACATGTGGAAATGGAAAAGTTCGAATATGCCCAGCCTAAAGGTTATTGCTATTTCAAATTAAAACTTCAGAAGCAATTTGGTATTTCAGCTAGTGCAGTTATGAGGCCTAAGGAAAAGGTGTCAGGGGATGTCTTTAGTTATAGACAAATTGTAGATGGTCAGTATTTACTGGCACTAGCAGATGGCATGGGCAGTGGGGAGGAAGCACAAGCGGAAAGCACGGCAACGATGGAACTATTTGAAGATTTGATGGCATCAGGATTTGAAAGACCACTTGCTGTGCAGATGATCAATTCCATGTTAGTGCTGAAATCTGATATCGAAAGCTTCTCAACGATGGATGTCACCATAGTTGATGAATATACTGGCATTGCAGAATTTCTGAAGATGGGGGCTGCATCTAGCTTTATTTTAAGAGAAAATGAAGTGACCACTATTCGTTCAGATTCCTTACCATTAGGTATACTCGAGCATATTGACGTAGAAGTTTATCAAAAGCAACTTCAAGATGGTGATATTATCGTCATGGTAACAGATGGTATGCTAGAAAGCAAAAATGAGTATGGCAGTAAAGAAGATACTTTTAAACACTTCATTTTAGAGATGGAAAGCCATAACCCTGAATATATGGCAAAACACCTAATGCAAAAATGTGTAGACCTTTTAGGTGGAGGCGACCAGGATGATATGACAGTATTAGTTGCAAGAGTGTGGAAACAGCAAGAAGCATTAAGACCATTAAATAATAAGCAAATTGGATAAAATTTTTACCAAAGGGGCTGAGAACATAGAAGTGTTCTCAGCCCGTATTTATTTTGGGGCTGTAATATTAAACACTGGTGAATAGTTTCACTCAAAAGTGGCAAGTTTTAAAAGAGTAGGTTATTTAGGTATATCTTTTAGTGATAAGAGGTGAGATATGAAAAAAGAGATTATTATAGATGGGAAGAAAAGTGATTGGTATAAGAAGGCTATATTTGTTTTGAAGGATGATGTCAAGAACCCACCCATGGCATATAAGCTTTCTTCTTATGCTGATGAGCTAATAGAAAGTTATCTTAAAAAAGTTCCTCAAAGCAGAAGGTCGAAATCACAAATAACTTTACAACGAAATATTAATTTGTTTTTTTATGGATGCATATTAAGTGCCATTATTGCGGTAATATTATTGGGTGTTAGGATATTTTCATAAGATAGGAAAAGCAATTGAGAAGGTTATTGCATGACTGTGGGGAGAGCAATAGCCATTTTTGCGTGATGTTATAATGCACATATAAAACAACATGGCATAACTTAGCATGATAAGGAACATTAATGTAAAAATGAAGAAATATAGGTGAAAGTAAGGCTCAGAACAAAAGTGCGTTTTGAGTCTTATTGCATTTTAGAAGATTGTTTTTGATTAAAATACTAAGTATGTTATTAATATTAAACGATAGTGAATATTTTTTATTCAAAATGGCAAGTTTTAAAAGAGTAAATTATTTTATTGATTATATTGTTATTATATTCTTAAGGAAACAAGTATTGAAATTACGATTAAATTTGATTTATAGTATAAGAGATAGCCGAAGTTTAGTAAAGAAGGACAAAGAGTCATAAAGAATAAAGCAAGTGAGTAAACATTTACTAATACAAATTTATAAGATAAGTCTATCAAAATATAAAATATGGCTATACTAAAGACGAGCCATGAAAATGGTGGTCTATAAAGGAGACAAAGGATGTCTAGAAAGATAGAACATAAACTCCAGAGATATATTGAGAAACATGAACTCTTGAAAAAAGGGGATGAAGTTGTCATTGGTGTATCTGGTGGAGCAGATTCGATGATGCTTTTTCATTATCTATATTCTCATCAGGAGCAGTATGGCATTCAGATTAAGGTTGCACATGTACATCATGGGATTAGGCAAGAAGCTGAAGCAGATGCTTTATATGTAGAAGAAGTATGTAAAAGGTGGAAAGTCCCATTTTATAGACATAATTGTAATATCAAAGAATTAGCTAAAACGAGACAGATGTCTGAAGAAGAAGTGGGACGAGAGGAAAGATATAATTTCTTTATATCTTTATTAAATCATAATGGTAAAATAGCAACAGCACATAACATGAATGACCAAGCTGAGACGTTAATGATGCGCTTTATAAGAGGAACAGACATTAAAGGATTAGGTGGCATTTCTCCTAAGAGAGGGGAGATTATAAGACCACTATTATGTCTTACAAGAGATGAAATTGAAAGCTATTGTAAAGCATATGACCTAAACTATAAAGATGACCATACCAACTTTTTACCAATTTATACACGCAATAAAATTAGACTGCAATGTATGCCGTATATTCAGAAGGAACTGAGCCCAGGTGTTATCAGGACATTAGGTGAGCATAGTGAACTTTATAGAGAAGAAGAAGACTTCTTAAGAGAGCATACCGAAGGTTTATTTAAAGCTTGTAGCAACATGGAGAATGATACAATACAGCTTCAGATTCAACTTTTAAAGACGTATCATAGTTATATGCAAAAACGTATAATTATGCTTGCTATTTATACATTCACGCATCATGGGAAGAATATTACTTCTAAACATATTGAATCTGTAGTAGGTCTTCTATATGGACAAAGTGGTAAAGAAGTGCACTTGCCGTATGAAACGATTGTAACAAGAGAGTATGATACTTTGATATTCAAAAAGGAACATATACAAAAAAAAGCATATAGCTATTTGCTTCATATGGGTAGACAGTATATAAAGGAAGCGAATTTTGAAATTGACCTAAGAATTGTAGGAAGTGAAAGAATTCAGCAAAAAGCCGAAAATATATATACTAAATATATTGATTATGGTAAAATGAAAAATGACTTTTGTATAAGAACAAGACAGCCTCATGACTACATTCAGCTAGGCATGGGCAGTAAAAAGTTAAAGAAGTTGTTTATAGACGAGAAGATTCCGAAAGCAGAAAGAGACTATGTGCCACTTATTGCAGTAGGAGACGAAATCGTATGGGTAGTGGGTAGTAATAAACTAAATACTAGTTACTATGTGACTGACCAGACAACACAAATTTTACAGATACAAATAACTTACAGAAATTCATAGGAGGCATTATGTTAAATTTAGATACGCTCATTTCAGAAGAACAATTACAAGGACGCATCAAAGAGTTAGGAGCGCAGATTTCAAAAGATTACGCTGGTAAAGAAATCATTGTTTTATGTATTTTAAAAGGTGGCGTTATGTTTATGACTGACCTTGTAAAACATATTGATGTACCATTAAAAATGGAGTTCATGGTAGTATCTAGCTACGGTGATGAATACAAAAGTAGTGGTGTTGTAAAAGTATTAAAAGACTTAGATGAACCAATTGTTGGCAAACATGTATTAATTGTAGAAGACATCATTGATTCAGGTAGAACATTAAGCTGTATTCAGAAAATGCTTCAAGAGCGAGGCGCTGAAAGTATTAAGTTATGTACACTACTTGATAAAAAAGAAGAACGCGTAACAGATGTTCATGTGGATTATGTAGGTTTCCCTATTGGCAATGAATTCGTAATCGGTTATGGGCTTGATTACAAACAATATTACAGAAATCTTCCTTATATTGCTGTAAATAGAGGTTAAAAAATAAAAGAGGGGAAGAGGAAGGAGGAATTTACGAGTGAAGAAAAAATTTAAAGGCACCTATATATATTTATTGCTATTAGCTGTGCTGATTATATTTATTTTCTATGGCACAAGTAGAGATTTATCTAGTACGACTAATCCAATGTCTTATGGTGAGCTTCTAACAGCTATTGAAAATGGGCAAATTAAAAGCATTGAACAAGTTGTATCAGATGGTGACTTAGGTGAATTTATTGTTATCGATAAAGATAATAATAAATCAACTGTGGAAGCACCTCAAAATGCATTTAGTACTTATTATTTAAGTTTATCACCTGAGGTGAGATCACAATTTACATTTGTAACCCGTGCTGTTCAAGCAAATATGTGGTTACCAATTTTACAAATTGTACTTATAGTGGGAATGTTTATTTTCATTATGGTATTCTTCGTTCAACAGATGCAAGGTGGCGGAGGCGGCGGAGGCCGTATCATGTCGTTTGGTAAAAGTCGTGCGAAGATGACTATTGATGATAAAGGGAATGTAACATTTAAAGATGTTGCAGGTCTAGATGAAGAAAAAGAAGAAGTTGCAGAGATTGTAGACTTCCTTAAAAATCAAAATCGCTACGTACAAGTAGGTGCTAAGATTCCAAAGGGTATTCTTTTAGTAGGACCTCCTGGTACAGGTAAAACACTTTTAGCAAAAGCTATTGCTGGTGAAGCAGGTGTACCATTCTTCAGTATTTCAGGTTCTGACTTCGTTGAAATGTTCGTTGGTGTTGGTGCTTCTCGTGTAAGAGACTTATTTGAGCAAGCTAAGAAAAATGCCCCTTGTATCGTATTTATTGATGAGATTGATGCAGTAGGCCGTAAACGTGGTGCAGGCCTCGGCGGTGGTCATGATGAAAGAGAACAAACACTTAACCAACTCCTTGTAGAAATGGATGGTTTCGGTGCGAATGAAGGTGTTATCGTTATGGCAGCTACTAACCGTGCTGACGTACTTGACCCAGCTCTTCTTAGACCAGGTCGTTTTGATAGACAAGTAACAGTAGATAGACCAGATATCACAGGTCGTAAAGCTATCTTAAAAGTACATTCAAAAGGTAAACCACTTAGTGAAGACATTGATATTGATGTTATTGCTAAAACTACATCTGGTTTCACAGGTGCAGATCTTGCTAACCTTATGAATGAATCAGCACTTCTTACAGCACGTCATAATAAACGTGCCATTGATATGGAAGAAGTACAAAAGGCCCTTATTAAAATTACAATGGGTACAGAAAAGAAAAGCCACATCATCACAGATGCGGAAAGAAAACTTACAGCTTACCATGAAGTTGGTCACGCGCTTACAAGTGAGTTATTAGATGAAATGGAACCAGTTCATAGTATCTCTATTATTCCAGTAGGTCGTGCAGGTGGATACACAATGCAGCTTAATGGTGAAGATAACTTCTACACTAAGAAAAAGATGTTACAACACATTATCGTATTCTTAGGTGGTCGTGCAGCAGAAGAATTAGTATTAGATGATATCACAACAGGTGCATCTAATGATATTCAAAGAGCAACGCAACTGGCTCGTGATATGGTTACAACTTATGGTATGAGTCGTCTTGGACCTATCAAATATGGCGATGAACATTCAGAACCATTCTTAGGCAGAGACTATAACCATACTCGTAACTATGGTGAAGCATTAGCTACAGAGATTGATAAAGTAGTTGGTGAAATCATTGAAGATTGTTATGAGCAAGCTAAAAGACTTTTACAAGAACATATGGATGTGCTTCATAAAGCTTCAAAAATCTTAATGAAAAAAGAAAAACTTACTGGTCAAGAGTTTAGAAAGATTATGAAGGGTGAAGAAATAGATGAAGAAAATGTAGCAGAGTTTAACATTTTTGAATCTATTGATGAAGTAGAAAAAGAAGGTAAAGTAACAGCAACTAAAGATGATGAAACACTTTCTACCATTCAAAATGCTTTTGAGAACACAGATACAGAGTAAGTAAATAATAGAAGTCAAAAAGCCGAAATTAGTTTTCGGCTTTTTATTTTAACTAAATTAGTTATAGTGGGGAGAAAGAATAATGAGAGAAAAAGTACTAGGCTATTTAAGAAGTCAATCAGATTATGTGTCAGGTGAAGAGATTAGTAAAAGCTTAGGGGTAACTAGAGCAAGTGTATGGAAGATAATTAATAAGCTTAAAGATGAAGGATATGAGATTGAATCAAGTACTAAGAAAGGGTACAAGCTCATAGAAACACCTAATGTTATTACAAGGGAAGAAGTTTTAAATATTATAACAACAAAAAGTTTGGGAAGAGATATACGCTACTTTAAAGAAATTGATTCTACTAATGAGGAAGTTAAAAGGATAGCAAGAGCAGGAGAAGTAGAAGGCGTTACAGTTATTGCGGATAAGCAAACAGCAGGCAAGGGACGTTTAGGAAGAAGTTGGGATTCACCAAGTGGCAATAGTATCTTTATGAGTATATTATTGCGTCCTCAAATCAGGCCAGATAAAGCAAGTCAGCTTACACTTATGGCTGGACTTGCTATGTGTGAAGCTATTTGCCTAGTAACAGGATTAGATGCTAAAATTAAGTGGCCTAATGATATAGTCGTGAGTGGAAAGAAGGTTTGTGGTATTCTAACAGAGATGAGTGCTGAGATGGATGGAATTAATTACATTGTGGTTGGCATTGGTGTCAACGTTAATAATACAGATTTCCCAGGCAATTTATCTTATGCGACATCACTTAAATTAGAAGGACAGAAAGAATATCAAAGACGTGAGATTATCAAGGTATTTTTAGAAAAATTTGAACCATATTATATGGCATATAAAGAGATGCCTACACTAGAAATGATTATACCTATCTACAAAAGATACTGTATAACACTTGCAGATAAGGTAAAAATAATAGATAGTATAAAGGAGTACGTTGCAACACCGTTAGATATAAACGTAGATGGAAGTCTTGTGGTGAAAACAGAAGATGGAGAGATAAATACTATTTTATCAGGTGAAGTATCCGTGCGAGGCATCTATGGGTATGTATAAAAAGAAGAAGGAGAATTAGAAAATGGATAAGCATGTATTAATATCAGTGTCACCTTATGTGCACAAATATTATTTAAATGAGAAATATAAGGATTTACCAGAGGGTATTGTAGAAACGCTTCGTGCAAAACTTGGTGTTATCGCAGAAAAAACAAACTGCATTATTACAGTTGGTTTTTATGAAAATGGAGAAATCTTTATTGAGGAACGTCAACAAGACCCTATGTTTTATGATGATATTGGAGCAAGTCTTGAGATTAAAAAATTACAGCAAGATGAAGCAGAGACTTTTAAGTCTATAAAAATGTGGTATATGATTTATCATACACCAAATGGCATGATTATGAGAGATGTGTTATTAATGCAAAGCGAAGGAAAAACGCCAGCAGAAATCATTGAAGCAGTTGTAGAAAAACATGGTGAAGATTACCGTCAATTTGTACAAGTTTTATTAGAAGATTAGGAAAAAGATTTGGTTCTAATGATGGCTTTAAATAGAGCTGTAATTATATACTAGTATAAAATATTGTGATATAATGTAGGCTGTCAAAATTAAGCGTTGCATCATAAGTGAACGAGAACCTAAAATATTAGGCGTTCACCTTAAAATGAGCGACAGCTAGGAGGAAAATCATGAAAACAATAAAGAACACGAAGACATTAGCACTAATGGGGGTATTAATTGCAATTGAACTTGTACTTACATTTACACCCTTAGGATTTATTCCCTTAGGCTTTATGAATGCGACGACATTACATATTCCTGTAATCATAGGAGCCATTTTCTTAGGACCTGTAGCTGGAGGAGTATTAGGCGGCGTATTTGGACTTTTATCAGTTATTACAAATACGATAAGACCAGGAGTTACTTCTTTCGTATTTTCACCATTCATCACAATAGGTGGTGTGACAGGTAACTTTATGAGTTTAGTGGTAGCTATCGTCCCACGTGTATTAATTGGTATTACAGCATACTATGCTTTCAAATGGATTAGTAAAATTGACAAGACAAAAATTACAGCATATATTGTTGCTGGTGTTGTTGGCTCACTTACAAATACTATTTTTGTAATGAGCGGTATCTATTTATTCTTTGGTGAACCATATGCAGCAGCAAAAGGGGTGGACTTTGGCGCTTTATTTGGTGTGATTATGGGTATTGTCGGGATAAATGGTGTGCCAGAAGCAATTGTCGCAGGTGTTTTAGTCCTTGCAATAGGTAAAGTGCTTGGACAAATATTCTTTAGAAACAGAGTGTAAAATGAGGTTAGGTGACATATGAAAAAGCATATTTTAATTGGTGTAACAGGTGGTATTGCTGTATATAAAATGCTAGATGTAGAAAGTAAGCTAAGAAAGCTTGGGTATGAGATGAACACAATTATGACCAAAAACGCTTGTGAATTTGTGCAACCTATGGCCTTTCAAACAATCTCAAATAATTATGTTGTAACAGATACTTTTGAGAGACCACATAAATGGGAGGTTGAGCATATTGCATTAGCAAAGAAGGCAGACTTAATGCTAATTGCACCAGCCACTGCTAATGTAATAGGTAAAATTGCCCATGGTATAGCAGATGATATGCTTACGACAACTGTAATGGCTGCAAAATGCCCAGTTGTTATTGCACCAGCTATGAATACAGCTATGTATGAAAATGAAATTGTACAAGAAAACATAGCTTATTTAAAATCAAAAGGATATTTATTTATAGAACCAGTAGCAGGAATGCTTGCTTGTGGGGATGTAGGTGCAGGAAAACTTGCTTCACCCGACGAGATTGTAGCATTTGTGTTAAAAGCTTTAGAAGAAGATGAAAAGAAAAATTTAAAAGAAGTTAATAATATAGCACAAGATTTAGAGGGAAAACATATTCTTGTAACTGCGGGGCCTACCATAGAAGCCATTGACCCATTTCGTTATATTACAAACCACTCTTCAGGTAAACAAGGCTATGCTATAGCTGAGAGAGCGGCAAAGCGAGGGGCAGAGGTAGTCTTAATTTCAGGACCAGTACAAATTCCAGTGCCAGAAGGCGTAAAGGTAATTAATGTAAAAAGTGCAAGAGATATGTATGCAGCAGCCCATGATTATTTTGAATGGGCAGATGCAGTAATAAAAGCTGCAGCTGTTGCAGATTATAGGCCTAAAGTAGAAAGTCATCATAAGGTTAAAAAAGGTGATAATGAAGAAATGACATTAGAACTTGTGAAAAATCCAGATGTGCTTCAAAGTTTAGGTGAAAGAAAAGAGAAACAAGTATTAGTTGGATTTGCGGCAGAAACGGATAATGTGATAGAATATGCAATGCAGAAGATTGCAAAGAAGCATTTAGACTTTATTGTTGCTAATAACATTGCAAAAGAAGGTGCCGGCTTTAAAGGTGATACCAATATTGCAACGCTTATTGAAGCAAATGGACAAATAACCGAGTATGCGCAAATGTCAAAACTAGATCTTGGAGATGCTATACTAGATAAAGTAAAGTGCTATTTTAAATAATTATAAGCAGGTGCCTAAACTCAAAGCTTGAGTTGATAATGTGATGCAAGTTACGTTATTTGGCCCTGCTTTCTTTGAACTTTTAATGATAGCATAAGAAGAAACGGAAAGAGGTAGAAAGATGTTATTAGCCATAGATATAGGGAATACTAATATAGTAATGGGGGTTATGAAAGGCTTAGACCTTATCGCTAGTTTTAGACTAACGACACAAACGCCACGTACATCCGATGAATATGGTATTATGATGGTTGAGATGTTAAGAGAGAGAAAAATTAATATTAATGATATTACAGCGGTTATTATGTCTTCTGTAGTACCGGATATTATGTACTCTCTAAATAATGGTATTAAAAAATATCTACATCATAAACCGCTTATTGTAGGACCTGGTGTGAAGACTGGCCTTGCAGTTAAGACGGATAATCCCAGAGAAGTGGGGGCAGATCGTATTGTAAACTGTGTAGCTGCCTATGAAATGTATGGTGGACCTTGTATGGCCATTGACTTTGGGACATCTACTACTTATGATATTGTTAATGCCAAAGGTGAATTCATTGGTGGTCTTATTACACCAGGTATTAGAATTTGTGCAGATGCTTTGTGGCAAAGAGCAGCACAGCTTCCTCATATGGAAATTAAAAGAACAAAAGGTATTTTAGATTGCAAAAATACTGTATCAAGTATGCAATCTGGACTTATCTATGGTTATATAGGGCAAGTAGAATACATTGTTAATAAAACCAAGGAAGCTATGGGATGCGATGACCTCAAAGTAATTGCTACAGGTGGACTTGCAAAAGTAATTCAAGATGGCACAAAAGTAATTACAAAGTATGACGGGTTACTGACTTTAAAAGGACTCGCTTTAATTTACGAAAAAAATAGATAGGATGATACAAAAATGAAATTTGGTACCGTAGAAACGGCTAATAACGTTTTTTTAGCCCCTATGGCCGGCATTACAGATTTACCGTTTAGGATAATCTGTAAAGAATTTGGTTGTGGGATGATGACCACTGAAATGGTAAGTGCAAAGGGCTTACTTTATGAAAATGGGAAAACAAATCAATTATTATCGGTCGATGAAATGGAACACCCAATAGGTGCACAGTTATTTGGTAGTGATCCAAAGATTTTGAGCGAAATGGCAAAACAAGTAGAGCAAAGCCCGGTTGACTTCATCGATATTAATATGGGTTGTCCTGCACCTAAGATTACTAAAAATGGAGAAGGTTCAGCACTACTTAAAAATCCACAGTTAATTGGTGAGATTGTACACGCTGTATCTAGCGTACTTACAAAACCACTCACTATTAAGATTAGAAAAGGCTTTGATGAGGATAACATTAATGCAGTAGAAGTTGCTAAAATCATTGAACAGGCAGGTGCAAGTGCCCTTGCACTACACGGTAGAACAAGAGAGCAATTTTATAGTGGCGTGGCTGATTGGGATATTATTAAAGAAGTAAAACAAAATATTAGTATTCCACTTATTGGAAATGGTGATATTAGAGGCCCAGAGGATGCAAAACGCATGATAGATCATACGGGCTGTGATGCTGTTTTAATCGCAAGGGGAGCACAAGGTAACCCTTGGATATTCAAGAGAACAGTACATTATTTAGAAACAGGTGAGCTTTTACCAGAGCCAACCTTTGAAGAACGCGCCGAAGTTATTTTAAGACATGCGAAAATGCTTGTAGAGTATAAAGGAGAATTCGTAGGAATTCGTGAAATGCGCACGCATCTTACATCATATGTAAAAGGTTTACATGGTGCGACGGACCTAAGACGTTCACTCACATCGGTAGAAACTTATGATGATGTAAAACGTATGTTAGAATACTGTGATGCAAGGCTTAGGGAATTCTCATAAGCTATACTTTTGTGACGCTAAAAATAAGTTTGTGCATAGAGTTTTAAATTCAAGGCAACCTATACACAAGCTTACTTATAAAGTGTTATGAAATGTAGCCCTTAAGTTGACAAACATAAGCAAGCTACGGTATAATTGTTAAATTAAAAAATGTACTATAATAACACAAATTATAAGAAACTAAAATATAAAAATATAGTAGTAAGCTAAGAAAGGGAGTACAGATATGGCTGGCAAAAAAGTATTACTCACATATGAGGGGATTAAAACATTAGAGGAAGAACTTCAAAACTTAAAAACAGTTAGACGTAACGATGTAGCTGAAAAATTAAAAGAAGCAAGAGCACAAGGTGACCTTTCTGAAAATGCAGAGTATGATGCAGCTAAAGAAGAGCAAGCTGAAATCGAGGTTAGAATCGTAGAACTTGAGACAATGCTCAAAAATGCTATCGTAATTGAAAATGAAGAAAAAGTTGAGGTTGTAAAACCTGGTTATAGAGTTAAACTTTATGATTATACTTTTGAAGAAGAAATTGAATATCTTATCGTAGGTTCAACAGAAGCTGACCCAGTAAATGGTAAGATATCTAATGAATCACCAGTAGGTATGGCATTACTTAACCACAAAGTCGGTGATGAAATCGAAGTTGATACTACTGATGGTGTAGATAAATATAGAATCTTAGATATCACAAACTAAGAGATAAGTGTAAAAGCACAAAGGAGGAATCAGTTTTGTCTGATCAAAATCAAGTACAAGAAAATGTTAGTGAATTAATCAAAGTAAGATATGATAAACTTGCTGCACTTCAAGAAAAAGGAAAAGATCCTTTCAAAGTGACAAACTTCAATGTAACAGCACACAGCGAAACAGCTAAGAAAGATTTCGAAGCTTTAGAAGCTACTGGTACACTTGAAGAGCATGAAATGTCAGAAAGAACTATGCTTTCAGTAGCAGGTCGTATCATGGCAAAACGTGATATGGGTAAAGCATCTTTCATTACAATCCAAGATCAAGAAGGTCGTATTCAATCTTATGTTAGAAAAGATGAGATTGGTGAAGATGATTATGCTGACTTTAAAAAATATGACATTGGTGATATCGTAGGAATCACAGGTTATATCTTTAGAACTCAAAAAGGTGAAATTTCTGTTCGTGCAAAAGAAGTAACACTTTTATCAAAAAGCTTACAAATCTTACCTGAAAAATATCACGGTCTTAAAGATGTAGAGATGAGATACCGTCAACGTTATGTGGATCTTATTGTAAATCCAGAAGTTAAAGATACATTCTTAAAACGTAGTGCGATTATCCGTTCTATGAGAAACTTCTTAGATAACCAAAACTTCATCGAAGTAGAAACACCAGTACTTCATGAAATCGCAGGTGGTGCAGCAGCGCGTCCATTCATTACACACCACAATGCATTAGATATCGACATGTACATGCGTATCGCTCCAGAACTTAAATTAAAACGCCTTATCGTAGGTGGATTTGAAAAAGTATATGAAATCGGTAGAGTATTCCGTAACGAAGGGATGTCTGTAAGACATAATCCAGAGTTTACAATTATGGAGTTATATCAAGCATTTGCTGACTTCCATGATATGATGGATATCACAGAAGCACTTATCAGAAATGCATCTCAAGAAGTTAATGGTACAGCTGTTATTGAATATGACGGTGTAACTATTGACCTTGAAAAACCATTCAAGAGAATTTCAATGGTAGATGCAGTTAAAGAATACACAGGTGTAGACTTCAGAGCAATTAAAGATTTAGAAGAAGCAAGAGCTATTGCTAAAGAAAAACATGTTGCATTTGAAGAACATCACATGAAAGGTGATATCTTAAACTTATTCTTCGAAGAATTCGTAGAAGAACACCTTATCCAACCAACATTCATTACAGAGCATCCAGTAGAGATTTCTCCACTTGCAAAACGTAAACCATTAGATCCAGAATACACAGAAAGATTCGAGCTCTTCATCGTAGGTCGTGAACATGCTAATGCGTTCTCAGAACTTAATGACCCAATCGATCAAAGAAGTCGTTTCAAACGTCAAGAAGAACTTCGTGCAGCTGGTGATGATGAAGCTTGTGAAATCGATGAAGATTTCTTAACAGCACTTGAATACGGATTACCACCAACAGGTGGACTTGGCATTGGTGTAGATAGACTTGTAATGTTACTTACAAACTCAGCATCAATCAGAGACGTATTATTATTCCCAACAATGAAACCACTTAACGACTAATCTCGTTAATATACTAATAAAAGCTAGTAAGATAGTTTAACTTATCTTGCTAGCTTTTTGTTTTATAGAAATTATTATATTTAGGAGCCACATTTTTAGATTCTCAAAATAGTTGGAATGCAGTTTCCTATGATTTCAGCCATTTTTGATTCGGTTTCTTTACAATCATTATCTACCCAGTGCTTTAATGCAAAGGTAAATCCTGCTTGAAAAGCAATGAAATAGTACATCATTTCAGATTCATCTGTAATGCCAGCATGTTCACAGCGTGGTTTGATAATTTGATGCCACATACTGTCATATCCTTGTTCCAGTGGAAAGGTACGTCTGGTCTGTAGATTGATTTTATAAAAGTAACTGTGCTTTTTAATGTGCTGTAAAAAGGGAATGAAAGATTGGACAGAAAAAATCTGACGACTTTCATTTGAGGCTGTAGAATAGCTATTTAGTAATTCCTTTCTTAATTCTAGTTCCATTTTGTCTAAAAGATCATAAATATCTATAAAATGTGCGTAGAAAGTAGAGCGATTTACATTGGCTTTTTCACAAATTTTTTTAACCGTTATTTTATCGAAAGCTGTGTTTTTCATTAGTTCTAACATAGCGGATTGCATGCGAATTTCCATATCTCTGAAACGTTGGTTATTTTTTTTATTCATATGACTCTTTCCTTTATTATTCCAACACAAATTGGAGTATTGATGGTTGATTTTGATATTTTAGCATTGGATAATAAAGAAAGCAAGTGATAATCAGCAAGAGAGGCGGAGGAATTGAATGAAAGCAGCAATTTATGGCGGAAAAGAAACTATAGAAATAAAAGACATACCTATACCAAAGGTAGGAGAAAATGATGTCTTATTACAAAATATATATTCTAGTATTTGTGGGACAGATGTAGCAGTCTTTGAACATGGCCCAGGTACTGGACATAAAATTACCGTAGGACAGGAATTTGGGCATGAGACAATTTCACGAGTGGTAGCAGTAGGTAGCAAAGTGACAGACTTTAAAGTAGGGGAAAGAGTTTATCCTTATCCACGATTAGTAACAGGTGATTCAAAGAGGGCTGGAACAATTGGCGGATTTTCTGAGTATATTCTGGCGCCTAATGCAAAACGAGACATTACATTATATGAGGTGGATGAAACAATCACAGATAAGATGGCATGTTTAATTGAACCATTTACTGTAGGTTGCAGAGCAGCAAGACGGAGTCAACCAAAACCAGGAGAAAAGGCGGTTGTCTTTGGTTGCGGAACTATTGGTATAGCGGCAGCTATTGCCCTTTGCTACTTTGGGATAGAGCAGGTGATGATTTGTGATAGATCAGATTATCGCTTAAAGATTGCCAAGGATATGGGGTTTACTGTGTGTAATACAGCGAGAGAAGACTTTGAGCAGGTGGCAAAATCCTATTTTGGTATGGCACCATCTTTAAATGGATTAGTAGCAGATATTGACTGTTTCATTGATGCAGCAGGAGCAGAAAAAATTCTACAGATATTCATGGATTTTGGGAAGATTGAAAGCCGATTTGTGTCAGTAGCAGTAAATAATGCAATCCGAGATCTTGACCTTTTACACATGACTTATGCTCAGAAAAGCATTATTGGTTCTGGCGGATATATGCCAGAGGATGTTAGAGATGTCATGGAAATTATGAAAAGCAAGAGATGGGATATTGAATCTATCATTACTCACGAATATCCATTAGAAAAGATAGAGGATGCAATCAGAAAAGCTTCAGATTCCAATCAGGCATTCAATGTCATGATAAGTTTAAATACGGAGAGGGGGAAGAAGGATGGAAGGAAAACCGTTTATTAAACTCTCCTTAAAAATGTTGGGTACAATCCTTATAGCAATCATTGGTATTCTACTACTAGGTATAGGTTTATGCTCAGTTATGGTGTGGAACGCCTTAATCATTGGAATTATCATTGGGATCATAGGAATTATAATGCTTATTGCTTTAATACCACTAGTTAAAGGATTAAAATAAGTATTTTTACACTATAATAAGACACATGTTCCACAAAATTTAAAATAACACATAAATAAAAAGCTGTCCTATTTGGATCATTTAACTAAACGACATGATTCAAATAGGACAGCTTTTTTATGTTCTAGGAAAATTTAAGAAGCACCAACGGGGCATTTTGCTACTTTTGTTTTTATAACACTCCTTTTAAAATAGAAATTTTTGTAAATTACTATAAAAATGCGTAATAATATTGTAAAATATAAATAATCGAATATTAATTCTGTCTATGGTATAATGAGTTGAATATATTTAGGGGTGCTACAAATGAAAAAATATAAGATAAAACCGCTGAATGGTTACTATCATTACAAGGTAAAAAAAATTTGGCTCAAGAGATTACTTTTCTTGATTATAGGCTTTAGTGTTATTTGTTTTGGCATCATAGGAAATAGACAAGATTTTGGGGAAGATTTGAAAGAACTTAACTTAGAGAGGGTAGAAAATAAAAATGTAGAGTCTATTTATATAGACGGTAATAAGGTGGAATATGGCTTATATAAGCAGAAGCAGGAAGTTAGGGGGATTTATATTCCAGCTAGTAAAGTAGAAGATTATGAAGAATATATTGCTATGGCAAAGCGCACTAATGTAAATAGTTTTGTTATAGATGTCAAGAATGATCAGGGCTATTTAACATTTGCATCTAGCAATAAAAAGCTTGTAGATAGGGGATGTGTGCTTGCTAGTCCGCCTATTGAGGATATTCAAAAGGTTATGAAGCGACTTTATGAGGAAGATATTTATCCTATTGCACGTATTGTAACCTTTAAGGATAATGTAGCAACGGAGCATTTTCCTGGTTTGGCGATGAAGGATTTAGAGGGGGAAGTTTTTGAGACTAAAACAGGGGATAAATGGCTTAATCCTTATAATAAGGAAAATTGGGAGTATATATTAGAGGTATGTAAAGAAGCGATTAAAGTTGGTTTTAAGGAAATACAGTTTGATTATATTAGATTTCATGAATCTATGACAGAAGAAAGGGTACAATTAGGAACTGATAAAAGTAAATCAGAGGTTATTACGGAATTTGTAACATACATGTGTGAGAGCCTTAAAGAATATGGTGTAAGTGTTTCAGCTGATGTATTGGGGGCTGTAGTAATGAGTAAGGTGGATGGAGAAAATGTAGGACAAGATTTTAATGAGCTCTGTAAGCATTTAGACTATATATGTCCTATGGTGTATCCTTCTCACTATGCAGCTGGAACGTTTGGAATAGAGTACCCACATATACAATGTTATGATATAATATTAAGGTCAATGGAACTTGCACAGGATAGATTAATGGAGAATCCGCGAGATGAACGAAAAGCACAAATTAGGCCGTGGCTTCAGGATTTTACATTAGCAGGAATGGAGCCTTATCAATTTTATGGTGAAGAGCAGATCAGAAGTCAAATTCAGGGAACTTATGATGCAGGAATTGATGAATGGCTATTCTGGAATGCATCTGGTAAGTATACAGAAGCAGGGTTAGATGATGAATAAAGGATGTGATTCTTTGATAGATCAAAATAAAATCATTCTTATGACAAAGCTTGAAATGTACAATAAGAAATACGGCAATGAAGATAGAAAGCGCTGCAAGTATTTTCTTGAGGATTATATATATATTAAGAATTTTAAAACGAGAGTATGTTTTACCTTGGTGGTATTATTTTTCTTAGTAGTAGGAGCAACAAAGATTGTAACTCAAAATATTATAATACCAGAATCACTAGAACAGTTTATGGGTACCTATATAAATCCCTATATATTGCCTTGGCTAATTGGAATTGTGGTCTATACATTAGTTTCTTCATGGGTGTATAGTAAAAAATACAGAGCGTCTCAGAAGCGACTAAGGCAGTATCGTAAAATCTTAAAGGAGTTAGATGATTATGAGAGTGGTAAAGAGGAGGCGTTAAATGAAAGCAATTGAAAGGTTATTAACGTTAAGACAAAATATCATTAAGTGGTACAAGCAGTATGAATATATTACCGCACCTATTTTAAAGTTTATCATGATTTATATCATACTAAATATGTTAATCATAAAAACAGGATATCAAGGTGCCCTTAGCAATCCTATAATTGTATTATTTATTAGCCTTATAGGAACAGCACTTCCGGAAAAGGGAATATTGCTAGGCAGCGTAATTTTAACACCTCTTTATGGCTTGACATTAAATCCTATATTAGCTGGAATTGTATTTTTATTCTTGGTGATTTTATACTTATTATTTATGAGATTATTTCCTAAGGAGAGCATCTTAATTATTCTTACAATAGCCGCATTTGCCCTAAAGATGGAAGTTTTAGTACCCGTTGTGGCAGCATTAGTAGGTGGTTACATAGGCATTATAGGAATACTGTTAGGTGTATTCATGTGGTTTGTGATTCCTAATTTGGCGGAAGCAGTGGTTATTACAGGAACCGGTAAAGCGGCCTTAATGGAAGCAGCAAAAAATCTAACAACTATAAATGTTAGTAGTATTGTTGTAGATCAAACAATGCTTTGTGTAATGATTATATTTTTTGTAGTTTTTAGTACGGTTTATTTTATTAGAAGATTGGCAGTAGATTATGCTCCTTATATTGCTATAGGTATAGGGGCTGTTATGAACATAGTAGGCTTTAGTTTAGCAATATTATTTTTAAAAATCGATGTTAGTTTAACAAGTATGTTGTTTACAACATTACTTTATACTTTAATAGCTATTATTGTAGAGTTTTTCTCTAAGGTATTGGATTATGAACGTTCAGAAGTTTTAAACTTTGAAGATGATGACAACTATTATTATGTTAAAGTAGTGCCTAAAATTTATCTAACAACGACTAGTCGCAAAGTAAAGCGTGTTTATAATAATAAACCGAATAAAAATACAACTATGCCATATAATATGATGGAAGATGAAAAGGATACAAGTCTCTAAAATGAGCTTGTATCTTTTATTTTTTCAATTTATGTATATTATATAGACGGATTAACAAAAATAAAAAATATTTCTAAGCTTAAACACACGAAGCGAAAAAAACATGTTATAATAAAGTGTAAATAAATTATAAAGGAGTTTTGGCCAGTGGATGTAATAAAAGAAGTAATTAGTAAGATACCTAATATCGGCATCCCACATATTGGCATTCGGGATATAATAGATGTATTGGTGGTTGCTTATTTAATATATATTTTGCTCAAGTGGATTAAAGATACAAGAACGTGGGCACTTTTTAAAGGTGTGGTTGTTGTATTAGCCGTGGCCATCATAGCATATGTTTTTCAGCTGCATACATTATGGTGGGTCATTTCTAAAACCATTACATTTGGTGCATTTACCCTATTAGTTGTTTTCCAACCAGAGCTCAGACGTGCACTTGAACAGATTGGTCGTGGCAATATGTTTGCGACGGTGTTCAGTATTACAGATAATAATGAGCAAGATGGTATGACAGATGAAGCAATTGAGGGAATTGTGAAAGCGTCACTTCATATGTCTAAGTATAAGACAGGTGCCCTTATGGTAATCGAACAGGAGACTAAATTAGGGGATGTAGAGCGGACAGGAATTAGTATAGATGCAGTACTTACAAGTCAGCTTTTAATCAACATATTTGAAAAAAATACACCACTTCATGATGGCGCAGTCATTATAAAGAATAATAGGGTATCTGCGGCAACTTGCTTCTTACCATTGACTGACAGTATGGACGTTAGCTTAGAACTTGGTACAAGACATCGTGCGGCTATTGGCATTTCAGAAGTTACAGATGCCATTGTTATTGTTGTATCAGAAGAAAATGGCACCATTTCATATGTAAGAAATGGGAAAATCAGACGTAATCTGGATGCGGACATGATTAGAAAGATTTTACTTTCAACAAGAAGGAAAAAACGCACCGATAAGAAGATACTCGATCGAAAACGTGCTATTTGGAAAGGAAGGGTCAAAGATGAATAAGATATCAAGAGAAGACCTTTCATGGAAAATTTTATCATTAGCATTAGCAATGATATTATGGTTATTTGTTATTAATACACAGAATCCTACCCAGCCTCAGACCATTAAAAATGTACCTGTGACAATTAAAGGCCTTGATGCATTAGAGGCACAAGGATATGTACTTAAAAATGAAGATGAGATTAAAAATCAAGCCTTTGCTGTAACAATCAGAGGACCTCGTTTAGAGATTGATAAGGTTTATAACAATAATCTAATTACAGCAACGCTAAATCTAAATCAATATCTAGGTGATTTGAATCAAGATTCTATTCAGTGCCTAGCTAATTATACAATTGATATTATGCTAGATGGACACTCGATTACAGTGACAGATAAAAAGCCACAATTCACAAGTATTGTGCTTGAGCGTGAAGCATCTGTAACACGTAATGTTGAGTATCAGATAGTAGATGGCAGTACAAATGGCTATGAACTTCTAGGAGACCCAGTACTAAGTCCAACAACTATTGAAATTAAAGGTGCTAAATCAGCAATTAATGATATCGCATCTGTAGTAGTAAATATTGATGGCAGTACATTTTCAGATGAAAAGCTAGTACAACGCTTGCCAGTTACCATATATGATGATGAAGGTAATGAGATAACAGGTCTAGTAACATCACCGCAGAATATAGAGGTAAGGCTTTTGATTGGTAAACTTAAAAATGTACCACTTAAAGTAAGTGTAACAGGTTCCGCACAAGAAGGATATGTTTATGTAGGAAATAAGTGTGAGCCACAAATCGTGACTATCGTAGGAAAAGCTGAAATTGTAGATAACATAAATGAAATTTCATTAGAGCCTATTGATATTAGTGAGATTACCCAAACAACAGTTATACCGGCAAAGTTAGAGCTACCAGATGGCGTAACGACAAGTAATGCAAAAGAAGTTAATGTAACTATTGAAATAGACAAGGAAAATACCTATATTTATAATATTCCAGTATCAATGTTGAATGTAGAAGTGACAGGTCTTAGTAGTAGTTTAAGTTATGAAATACTTACAAGTGAGATACAGGTAGGTATTTCAGCAACAGCAGAAGAAATCTTATCATATAATGCTGCACAGATTGCGGCGGAGCTTAAGACAACGTTGGATTTAAGTGGCTATAGTGAAGGGGATTATACATTACCACTGAAAGTACAAACTACAGCTAAATTTAAAGTGTTGAATGATACGATAGATTTAGAGGTAAAGCTTGTAAGCTTAAGTAATGTGGAGGAAGAAACACCACCACCTTCGGAAGAGGAAACGCCAACACCTTCAGAAGAGGAAACACCGACACCTTCAGAGGATAATACAACAGCAACACCAACGGAACAAACACAAGAATAAGAAGAACCTGCCACGAAAGTAATTTCGTGGCAGGTTCTTCTTATTCTATTAAGTTCAATTTGATTTACTTAATAAAAGATTGAAAATAAAGTAAAGTTGTAATAATATATTAATATATAAAAGTAAGACGAAGTGGCCGAGGCATGACTAAGGAGCATATAATGTTTAAAGTAATAGGCTTGGGGAGTGAGGGAATAAGATGAAGAAGAATGTGACTATGTCAGATATAGGTAAAGCATTAAATGTAAGTACTGTAACAGTATCTAAAGCCTTAAGTAACAAAGAAGGAGTTAGTCAGGCTGTAAGAGAGCAAATTATAGAAATGGCACAACAAATGGGTTATACCTATAATGGCGGTAATAAGAATGAAGGTAAGGATACATATTTTAATATTGGTATTTTAGTACATGAACATTTCATGAATGAAACAGGTAATTCATTTTATTGGAAAATATATCAAAATATCACGAGTAGTTTAAAGGATAATAATAGTTTTGGGATATTGGAGCTGTTGGATCGTCACTACAAAAATCATTTGCCTAAAATAATTAGTGAGAATAAGGTGGATGGTATTATTTTATTAGGCCAAATGGATGATGACTATGTTGAACGATTATATAATACGGGAATCCCTATATTATTGCTAGACTTCTATAATCAGGATGCTAAGTATGATAGCATTATTAATGATAGTTTTTATAGTGCTTATATGCTAACAAATCACTTAATAAACCAGGGGCATACGAAGATTGGGTTTATAGGAGACATACATGCAACGAGTAGCATTTTAGACAGATATTTAGGGTATTGCAAATCGCTCATAGAACATCATATTCCATTAAATGAAGCATATGTTATTTGTGATCGTGATGCAGATGGCTTGTATATTGAGTTTGACTTGCCAGAGGACATGCCAACAGCTTTTGTATGTAACTGTGATGAGGTTGCCTATGTATTTATTAATAAACTTAAAAGTATGGGACTTAATGTACCAGAGGATATTTCAGTAGTAGGCTTTGATAACTATATGTTTTCTACATTTATTAGCCCAGCGCTTACAACTGTTTCAATTAATGATGAGGAAATGGCAGAAGTAGCCGTAACAAGCATATTACGAAAAATTAAAGGTGAAAAGAAATCTTTAGGAAGACGTATTATTACAAGTAATATTATTTATAGAGACTCTGTTAAAAAAATTAAGTAAAAAGTTATAAAGAAGCAGGTTGCTGTAACCTATGAATTAGGAGCAGTAACCTGCTTTTTTGTAGTATAGGAAAAAAGTATGTGACAGATTAAAGTTAAGTAAAAAAGAAATTAAATTCAAGTATAACTTAAGAGGAGAAATAAAAAGAATAGCTATTTTATAACAAAACAAAAACTAAAAAATCTAAAACTTATAATAAATTATATAATATAATAAATAATTGTTGATTTAATTTAGTTAATAATTTATAATAAATTTAGGAAATAAAAGTTACTTAAAAATGAATTTGTTACTTAAAATTAACTAGATGTATAAGCTACAGGGAATGACAGTATGAACATATTATTTGGAGGGATACATATGAAATTACAAAAGGTATTATCTTTAGCTTTAGGAGTAACAATGGCAGCAACAGCACTTGTAGGATGTGGCGGTGGAACGGCAAAAGAAACAGCAGGAGAAACTACTGACAATACAGCCACTACGGAAGCGAGTGCAGAAACAGGCACAACAAATCCAGAAGATATTTCAGGAGAGATTACTTTTATTACACACAGAACGGACATTACAGATACATTACTTCAAGAATACATTGATGAGTTTAATAAGGAATATCCAAATGTAAAAGTAAATATAGAGGGGATTACAAACTATCAAGATGATATTAAAGTGCGTATGAATACAGCAGAATATGGGGATGTTTTAATGATTCCTGATATTAATAAAAATGAGTATTCTAATTTCTTCATACCTTTAGGAAGTGTTGATGAGTTAAGTACAAAATATAGAAATATGAATGATAGGGCCTTTGATGGACAGGTTTATGGTATTGCTTCAATGCTTACAGCACCAGGCGTACTTTATAACAAAAAGGTATTTGAATCAGCAGGAATTACAGATATCCCTAAAACACCAGATGAATTCTTAGCTGCAATGCAAAAAATCAAAGACAATACAGAGGCTATTCCTTACTATACGAACTATGTAGCACAATGGACACTCACACAATGGGAAGCTAATAGATGTGCATATGGTGACCCAGAGATACTTATTAAAATGTCACATGACGATGCACCTTTTGGACAAGGGACAGTACATTATGAAATCTATAAATTAATGTATGACTTAGTTAAACAAGGTTTAGTAGAAGATGACCCTATGTCAACTGATTGGGAATCATCTAAACAAATGCTTGCAGATGGTGAAATTGGAACTATGGTGCTTGGTGAATGGGCAGTTTCACAAGTAAAAGCATTAGCAGAAAATCCAGAAGATATTGGCTATATGCCATTCCCTATTACGGCAGAAGATGGTAAACAATATGCAGAAATTGCATCAGACTTTGCATATGGTGTTAACAAAAATACAAAATATCCAGAAGCTGCACTTGCATTCTTATGGTGGATGGTAGATAAATCAGGTTATGCACAACATGAAGATGGTATTCCAGCGCAATTAGATGCAGATTTCCCAGAAGCTTTATCAGCTTTTGAAGATGCAGGCGTAGAGTTTGTGACACTTACACCAGCACCAGCAGGTGAAGAAGACTTATTTGACAGCATTGACAATGGCTCAGAAGTTGGTACATGGCAGCCAAAATGGAAGCTTATTATGATTGAATCAGCAATTGGCAACAGAAGTGAAACTTATGATGAAATCTGTGATCAGATGAATAAAGATTGGGCTGCTAGCAGAGCAGAATTTGATAAATAATATCAGATAGTTAATCATTTTAAAATTTCCTTATAAGGAGGGGGAAACCCTTCCTTATATCAACTCATTAAAAGCAGTTTTTAGAAGTTACTACAATTAATAGGATTAGAAGTTTAAATATAAATTCTTTGACAAATATAAATTGAAAATAGGCTTCTAAGTAAAAATGAGATGTGATTTAGATTTAAACCAATAGGAGGAAAGAGAATGAGTACAGCTACTGCAGCTTATGGTGAGAAAGTTATTGATTATAAGAAGAAGAGAAAAAGAGAAAAGAATTTAGTGATTTTTACCTTTACTTTTATTCCATTAGTTCTTTTGATTTTATTTTCTTTTATTCCACTCGGAAGTATGTTTTATTATAGTTTAACAAGTTGGAATGGAACAGCACCACAAAAAAACTTTGTGGGACTTCAAAATTATGTGACAATCTTTACGAAGCCAGAGTATTTTCAGGTGTTTAAAGTATCTATTTATTACTTTGTAGGTTCATTTATTCAATTGGGACTTGCTTTATATTTCGCAACTATATTAACTTCTGGTATTCGCTGTCAAAATTTATTCAAAGGCTTTTTATTCTTCCCATATTTAATTAATGGGGTTGCTATCGGATTTATTTTCTTATACTGCTTAAAACAAGGTGGTACATTAGATGTGGTTTTAAGTGCACTAGGACTTGAAGGATGCATTCAAAAGTGGTTAGGAAATGCTAAGATTATTAACTATTCATTAGCAAGTGTATCAATATGGCGTTATATGGGAAACAACCTCATTATGTTCATTGGGGCAATCCAGTCCATTTCTGACGAGATTTATGAAGCAGCAGAATTAGATGGTGCCAATAGATGGCAACAATTTAAATATATTATTATGCCAAGCATTAAACGTATTGTACAACTCAACTTATTACTTGCAATTAATGGCGCACTTGCTGTATTTGAAATTCCATACGTTATGCTTCAAGGGGCTAATGGTTCTAAGACATTCGTTATTCAAACTATTGAAACAGCTTTCCAATTTAAGAAAGTGGGACTTGCTTCTGCTATGGGTATTATTTTATTAATGATCGTTATTGTTATTGCGATTATACAAAAGATATTCTTTAAAGAAGAGGAGGCAGAAATGTATGATTAAAAGAAGACATCTAGGCGCGAAGGATATATTTTTTAGCATTTTAAAATATGCATCACTTATTTTAGCAAGTTTAATTGCACTTGTACCTATTTTAGTTGTATTTTTTGCATCTTTTAAGGATTCTAAGGAGTTTAAATCAACAAGTGCATTGGCACTTCCTAAGAATTTCTTTAACCTTGAAAACTATGTAACAGCTTTTGTAAAAGGTAAGATGTTAACTGGTTTCCTGAATACACTTATTATCATGGGAATTTCTTTAATAGGTGTTATTTTAATAGGAACAATGCTTGCTTATGTACTGCATCGTTTTAACTTTAAGTTTAAAAAAGTTATTTTAGGTGCATTCTTGCTGGCTACATTAATTCCTGGGGTAACGACACAAGTAGCAACCTTCCAGGTGATTAGTGCACTTGGCATCTATAACACAAGACTTGCGCCAATCTTTCTTTATATGGGGACGGATATTATTTCGATTTATATCTTCTTGCAGTTTATGGATAATATTTCGATTTCCATGGATGAAGCAGCTATGATTGAAGGGGCATCATACTTTACAATTTACCGCAAAGTCATATTACCACTTTTAAAACCAGCGATTGCAACAGTTGTGATTATTAAGGGCGTTGGAATTTATAATGACTTTTATACACCATTCTTATATATGCCTAATACGAAGCTCAATGTACTTTCAACAGCACTCTTTAAGTTTAAAGGCCCATATTCAGCACAGTGGGAAGTTATTTGTGCATGTATCATGATTGTTGTCATACCTACATTTATTGCATTTTTACTCTTACAAAAATACATATATAATGGTTTCACTTCTGGTTCTGTGAAGTAAAACTTAAATGGGGGAGATATAAATGAAGTATCATTATTATGATTACACTGAGAAACTGAGTTTAGTTTTACAAAGAGCGCATCAAGGCCAACCCATTACAATAGGTTTTTTAGGGGGATCAATTACGCAGGGATGCAATCCATCTGTACCAGAAAATGCTTATGCCGTAAGAACCTATAACTGGCTGAAAGAATTTTTAGCACCTACCCAAGTTAGGTATATTAATGCAGGAATAGGGGCTACAGGTTCTTTGATTGGAGCACACCGCATGGTGGAAGATTTAGTGCAATATAAGCCTGATATTGTCATCGTAGAATTTGCAGCCAATGATGTACCACCTACAGATGGCAGTAAGAAATCTTATGAAAGTGTGATAAGAGGAATTATCAAGCATCTACCAGAAGCAGCTATTATTGAACTCATGATGACACTTGAAGATGGTACAAGTGCAGAAGCGCAACAAGTTCAAATTGGTCACCATTACAAAGTACCTATGGTGAGCTATCGTCAAGAAATCTTTAATGGTATAGCAGCGGGAGAATATACATGGCAAGATATTGAGACAGATAATGTGCACCCTAATGATAGAGGTCATGAAATAGTGGCTGGATTACTAAGCAATTTATTTGAAGTGGCGGATAAGCAGAAGGTACCAACTACATATAAATATGACTTACCTAGGGAAGTTTTATTTAGTAAGAAGTATAGTGACGGCGTGATTTTAAATCGAAATAACTTCAGACCACTTTATACAGGAAGCTTTCTTCCTTGTAATGAGGGCTTTAAGACACTTAACGCAGGATGGAAGGTAGAGCAGCAGGCACATAATGAAGCACTGGTTTGTAAGGTAGAAGCAAAAAATATTCATTTACTTTATAGAAAAAATGTAGGTGAACAAATGGGAGTTGCTGAAATAACACTAGATTATGAGAAGAAAATAGAGGTAGATAGTTCATTCCCAGATGGCTGGGGAGATTATGCTGAAACTGCAATGCTTATAGAAGAGGAAGAATGTAAGGAACATGTGATTGAAATTAAGCTAAAAGAAGGCAAGGCTTCAGATACCTTTACGGTATTAGGCTTACTTGTTTCTAAAGCTTAAGGCAAATTTTATACAGGATTATATTGATACAAGATTATAATGGTAACAAAGCGCCAATTATAAATAAAAATATATATTATAAAGGAGAGTTACATATGTCAAAAGTTAAAATGTTCGTAGATTCATTACCAAATATTCCATGGCAAGAGAAACCAGAGGGGTGCAGTACACCAGTATGGCGTTATAGTGAAAATCCTATTATACCTAGAAATCCACTTAAAGGTGTGGCACGTATCTTCAATAGTGCGGTAGTACCTTATGAAGGCAAATTCATTGGTGTATTTAGAGGAGAAACTTTATCAGGTGTATCTTATTTATACTTAGGTTACAGTGAAGATGCCATTCATTGGACATATGAAGAAGAAAAAATTCACTTTGTTAATCAAAAAGGCGAGCCTTTTGATCCAGGTTATGCCTATGACCCAAGACTTGTAAAAGTTGAGGATACATATTATATCATTTGGTGTACAGATTTCTATGGTGCAGCACTTGGTATGGCTAAAACAACAGACTTTAAAACATTTGTAAGACTTGAAAACCCATTCCCTCCATTTAATAGAAATGGTGTACTTTTCCCAAGAAAGATTAATGGTAACTTTATGCTCCTTTCAAGACCAAGTGATAGTGGTCATACACCATTTGGAGACATCTTCTTAAGTGAAAGTCCAGATATGGAATTCTGGGGCAGACATAGACACGTGATGACAAGAGGTTATAGCAACTGGTGGGAATCTCTTAAAATCGGTGGCGGTGCAGCACCTATTGAAACGAGTGAAGGGTGGTTATTATTCTATCATGGAGTAGCTGGTACTTGCCAAGGATATGTTTATAGCATGAGTGCAGCAATCTTAGATATTGATGAACCATCTAAAGTGAAATATCGTTGTCAACACTTCCTTTTAACACCAGAAGAATGGTATGAAGAAAGAGGTTTCGTAAATAATGTAGTATTCCCATGTGCGACACTTCAAGATGCAGATACAGGTAGAATAGCTATTTACTATGGTGCAGCAGACAGCTATGTAGGACTTGCATTTACAACAATTGATGAGGTTGTAAGCTATGTAAAAGAACATAGCAATATGATGGGTGATGACGATCAAATAGGTATTAAATAGTTTAGGCGATAGGTACTTCTGGCAATAGATAGATTAGAGATTAGATGTGTAATGGTTTGAAATTAGAAAGTGATAGAATTAAGCGGGAGGCGTTAAAAGATGATAAATAGTCCACAAATGGTACAGGAAATCAAAGGACATTTACTTTATAAAATCAATCCTTTTTGGAAGAATCTCAAAGACCCAGAATATGGCGGATTCTATGGGTATATGAATGAAGAATTAGTTTTAAATAAAGAGGCAGTTAAAGGGGTTATTTTAAATTCGCGTATTATGTGGTATTTCGCTAATTTATACTTAACGATGAAAAATACTGAGGATTTAGAGTATGGGAAATGGGCCTATGAATTCTTTAAAAACCACTGTTTGGATAAAGAATATGGTGGTGTGTACTGGATGCTAGATTACAAAGGCAATGTGGTCGAGGATATGAAACATACCTATAATCAAGCCTTTGCAATCTATGCTTTATCAACTTACTATGATGCAAGCAAAGACAAGGAAGCATTAGATTTTGCCATGTCTATCTTTGAAAAGATAGAAACTGTAGCAAGAGATGAATATGGTTACCTTGAAGCTTTTAATAGAGATTGGTCACCCATAGAGGAAAATAAACTTTCTGATAACAAACATTTATGTGCTAAAGGAATTTATGCAGAAAAGACAATGAATGCCCTACTACATATTTTAGAGGCTTACACGGAACTTTACCGTGTAAGCCGCAATGAAGAGGTGGGTAATAAATTACGAGACCTACTTATAGTCTTTGATAAACAAGTTTACAATCGAGAAAAACGTTTACTAGAAGTATTCTTTGACAAAGAAATGCATACGATTTGTGATATGCATTCTTATGGTCATGATATTGAAGCCGCTTGGCTTTTAGATCGGGCAGCTGAAGTGTTAGGGGATGAAGAAATCATTAAAGCAACTAAGGCTTATACCGTAGATATTGACTATAAGATTAAGGAAGAAGCCTTCGTAGATGGCGCACTTAATAATGAACGTTTTGAAGACTTTATAGATACAACTAGAATTTGGTGGGTACAAGCTGAGACCGTTGTGGGATTTACCAATGCCTATGAAAAAACAGGAGATAAATCATTTCTAGCTTTAGCGGAGGAAGAGTGGGAATTTATCAAGAAATATATGATTGATAAAAGAGATGATTCAGAGTGGTGTTGGCAGGTGGATAAAGAAGGAAATCCAGTGCTCCCAGGTCCAATTGTAGAGCCTTGGAAATGTCCATATCACAATGGACGTATGTGTATGGAGATTATAAGGAGGAATAAAAATGTTTAAGGAAAACTACGAGAGGGAACTTGCAAAATATGAAGAACTTATTACACGCAGAAATGTAGTTTCAGATGAATATAATGGAATTTATGACCGCTATACATATCCTGTTCTTACGAGAGAGCATGCACCATTATTCTGGCGATATGATTTAAATCCAGAAACTAATCCATACTTCATGGAGAGATTAGGCATCAATGCAGTTTTTAATGCAGGAGCTATAGAACTTAATGGGAAGTTTTATGTGGTAGCCAGGGTGGAAGGCTATGATAGAAAGTCATTTTTTGCTGTAGCAGAAAGCCCTAATGGCGTGGATAACTTTAGATTTTGGGATTACCCAATCTTACTAGAGGATACTTGCAAGGAAGAAACAAATGTCTATGATATGCGTCTTACAAAACATGAAGATGGTTATATTTATGGGGTGTTTTGTTCAGAGAGCAAAGACCCAAGTAATGCAGACCTTTCTGCAGCAGTAGCACAAGCTGGTATTGTTCGTACCAAGGATCTTAAAACATGGGAAAGGCTTCCTAACCTTAGAACGCAAGCAGAGCAGCAAAGAAATGTAGTCCTTCATCCTGAGTTTGTAAATGGCAAATATGCCTTTTATACAAGACCACAAGATGGATTCATTGATGCTGGGAGTGGTGGAGGTATTGGTTTTGGTCTTTGTGACGATATTACCAATGCTTATATTAAAGAAAAGGAAGTTATCATTAATACAAGAAAGTATCATACGATTACCGAAGTTAAAAATGGGGCAGGGGCGGTACCTATTAAAACAAATAAAGGCTGGTTACATATTGCCCATGGCGTAAGAAATACAGCAGCAGGTTTAAGATATGTAACTTATGTATTTGTGACAGATTTAAATGATCCAACTAAATGCATTGCAGAGCCATCTGGTTATTTCATTGCACCTTATGGCGAAGAACGTATAGGGGACGTAAGCAATGTAGCCTTTACAAATGGAGCAATTGCAAGAGAAAATGGAGATGTGTATATTTATTATGCTTCTTCAGATACAAGATTACATGTAGCTACGACAACTGTAGATAAGTTATTAGATTATGCATTTAATACGCCACAAGATCCACTGAGAAGTGTGGAATGTGTGGCACAAAGGTGTGAGCTTATAAAAAGAAACTTGGGGTTTATGAAGTAATAAGGTGTGAAAAATTAAGACTGTAGGGTTGGCAAAATAAATAGTTAATAGAGAAGAAATGAGTCGCTATTAAAAGATAGTGACTCATTTTTTGATTTTATTGATAAAATATAAAAAATTTAAAGATATAATAACTATAATTTGATATAATTTAAGAAATAAACAAATAAGCTGAAAGGGGAAGCTAGATGTTTTATATAGGGGTAGATTTAGGCGGAACAAACATTGTAGTAGGACTTGTAGATGAAGATGGGCATATTATAGAAAAAATGCAAAAACCCACTTACAAAGCTAGAGGGATTAGGCGCATTTGTGATGATATTACAAATATGTGTTTACATATTATTGAGACATATGGTTTGGATGATATGAATTTAATTGGCATAGGGATAGGAGCTCCGGGAACAATTGATCGTAATAAGGGATGCATTGTATATTCAAATAATATTGCTGTAAGGGATTTTAATATTATAAATTATATGCGAAGAAAACTTGGAAGATTAGGTAAAAAAATCGTAATGGAGGTTGCAAATGATGCGGATTGTGCAGCCTTAGGAGAAGTGAAAGCTGGAGGTGCTAAAGGATATGAAAGTGCTATTGTCATTACACTTGGGACAGGCGTTGGCAGTGGTATCGTCATAGAGGGAAAGCTTTTTAGTGGATGTCAGCCTGGTGGAGCAGAGCTTGGTCACCAGGTCATTGTACATAATGGCAGGCAGTGTAGCTGTGGCAATAAAGGCTGTTTGGAGGCTTATGCCTCTGCTACAGGCCTTACGAATATGGCAAGAGAGGCTGCAAAGGCACATAGTAACTCTTCTTTAAATACATTAGTTAAGGGAAATTTGGATAAAATGAATGCAAGAGTACCATTTGATGCTGCAAAACAAGGAGATGAGGTGGCTAAAAAGTTAGTCGATGAATATATAATGTATTTGGCTATTGGCATTAACAATATGATTAATGCATTTAAGCCAGAAGTCTTATTAATTGGTGGGGGTGTATCAAGGCAAAGGGATGGATTGATAGTTCCTTTAAAAAAGAAATTAAAAAATATGGTCTTTGGTGGAACCTTGATGACCGATATTAAGGTGGCAGCATTAGGAAACGATGCCGGACTCGTTGGCGCTGCAATGCTTTGCGAGAATTAAAATATTGTAAGAATAGTAAAATCAGTTTATAATAAACGAGATAGACTATATTATACCTCAAAGAGAAAGTGAGGAGTTTTTTTAATGGGTAAATTATTCGGAACAGATGGTGTACGTGGTGTTGCCAATACAGAGCTTACAGGTAAACTTGCATATCAAGTGGGGCAAGCCGGTGCGTATGTATTAACAAAAGAAACTAAAAAACAACCAAAAATTATTGTGGCTAGAGATACACGTATTTCAGGAACAATGCTAGAAGCTGCACTTGTAGCAGGTATTTGTTCAGTAGGTGCTAAAGCTATTTCAGTAGGAGTTGTACCTACACCAGCAGTAGCATATTTAACAAGAGAACTCGGTGCAGATGCCGGTGTCATGATTTCTGCTTCACACAATCCATTAGAATTCAATGGAATCAAGTTCTTCAATAGTGAAGGATACAAATTACGTGATGAATTAGAAGAAGAGATTGAAAACCTTATTTTAACAAGAAGTGATAATATTCCTGCACCAACAGGTGAGAACATTGGTACATGGGATATGGATCATTCAGTAATTGATAAATATGTTGATTATGTATGTAATACAATCCCTGGAGATTTAAATGGTCTTAAAGTCCTTGTAGACTGCGCAAATGGGGCCGCTTCAGAAGTAGCACCTATTGCACTCGCACGTTTAGGTGCAGATGTTGAAGTTATTCATCATAAGCCAAATGGTGTGAATATCAATAAACTTTGCGGTTCAACACATATGGGAGACCTTCAAAGTCAAGTAGTAGGACGTAAAGCTGAAGTTGGTATTGCCTTTGATGGGGATGCCGATCGCTGTCTTGCAGTAGATGAAAATGGTGAAATGATTGATGGTGATCAAATTCTTAGTATCGTTGGTTTAGATATGAAAAACAGAGGTATCTTAAAACGTGATACAATTGTTGCCACAGTTATGAGTAACTTAGGTTTCACAATCATGAGCAAAGAACAAGATATCAACCTAGTACAAACAAGAGTTGGTGACCGTTACGTACTTGAAAAAATGCTTAAACATGGCTATAACCTTGGTGGTGAACAATCAGGTCACGTTATTTTCTTAGACTATAATACAACTGGAGATGGGCTTATCACAGCAATCCAATTATTATATGTTATGAAGAAGACAGGTAAGCCATTATCTGAGCTTAAAAAATGTATGCAAATTTTCCCACAAGTGCTTGTTAATGCACATGTTAAAAATGAAAACAAACATGCATATATTGAGGATCCAGAAATTCAAGAAAGAATTGACGCTCTTGAACAAAAATTCAAAGGTGAAGGCCGCGTACTTATTAGACCATCAGGTACAGAACCACTTGTACGTGTTATGATCGAAGGTAAAGACCAAGCCGTTATTGAAAAAGAAGCACAAGAACTTGCAGCTTTCATTGAAGAAAGATTAGGCGAGTAAAAAAATAGAAGGTGTTCGATAAATGAGTCGCTAGACACTGGGGTACTGCCAGTGTCTAGCTAGATTTATGGAACACATGAGAAAAAGAAAAGAAAACAGTTAATGAGTTACTTTTAAAACATATGGAAGAGACTGTGATATATGCTATGTCTGTAATCATTAACAAAGTACTAATAGATAAAGAAGCTATAAGATTGAGGATAACCTTGATTTTATAGCTTTTTTGTATTGTAGAAAAAGAGTGGTTATACATTAATAGAAGGGCTATATGCATTTGTGCAATAGGTCTTTTTTGTGGTGTGGGAATTTGGTGTGGAGTTAAGTTGAGGAGGGGTGAATGAAATAGTGTATGATGGCAATACTTAAAAAAAACTGTGTGAGAAGGGAGTAGTAGATGCCGATTAAGAGAAGAGTAGGGATGATGTTAATTTGGATATTGATGGGACTGTATTTGAGTAGTAAATTATTGGCAGTAGAAGGAGAAATGGCACTTGATGAGGTAAATTATAGCACATGGGATAGGGAGATAGATGAGAGGTATAAGGATTATGTGAAGTATGATATATCCGATGGCGATGTCATGATTACGGAAACAGGAAAGTACTATATTACGGGGACAACTACAACATCAAGCATAACTGTGAGTACAGGTGCTACTGATGTGGAAATCGTATTGGATAATGTTAATATTACACTGCCAGAGGATATTATAAATGGGGCATTGAATGATAATGGTAAGGGACCTACGGAGATTGTGTTATTAGGCGAAAATAATTTACAAGGTGGTGGCTATAGTGCAGCTATTTCTATAAAGTCTAGAGCGAATCTTATAATTTCAGACAGAAGTACTGGAAAATTAGTGGCTAGAGGTGGATGTTATAGTGCTGGCATTGGCACAAGTAATTATACAGTAGGAGGGCATATTAGTATCAATGGTGGAGAGATTTATGCATATGGAGATAGTGGAGGGTGTGGCATAGGGACTGGTACAGGAAGTAAAGGAAATATTATAACTGTAGAGAGTGTAACCATTAATGGTGGGAATGTATATTGTGAAGGAGGAAGCAAAGCCAGTGCATTAGGTGGAGGCGGATATTCTTATACTAAATATGTTTGTATTAATGCTGGACAAGTTATTGCTAAAGGTGGTATGGAGGTTAGTGCTATAGGAAGAGGCGCGCAGCAAGATAGTACCCAAAGCAGTATTGATATATTAGGCGGAACTGTTATTGCTTATCAAGGTGCTAGAAAAGCTAGTAATCCCAATGCTATTGCAGCTATAGATTTATTTAATGGTGGGAGCATAGGGCAGGAGGCTATAGTTATTGCAATGAGCAGTATTGAAACAAAAGCAGAGACAGAAGGAACTTATGAGGTAAGTGTTAAGGATGTGGGACAACCTTTTAACTTATCAATTGACCCCTTAAATATAGTCCTTCAAGATATTTCATTAATTGATGGCGGAGAGGAGATGTATTTTCATCTGCCACAAGGAAAATATCAGCTATGTTTTGAAAGTGGCGGACAGCTTTATAAATGTGATATTGGTAAAGCAGAAGAAGCTGATGTAGAGGAACCAACTAAGCCAGAAGGAGATACTCCTAAAAATGATGAAGTAGAAGGAGATACTCCTAAAAATGATGAAGTAGAAGGAGATAGCCCTAAAGATGATGAAGTAGAAGAAGATAGCCCTAAAGATGATGAAGTAGAAGAAGATAGCCCTAAAGATGATGCACTAGAAGGAGATAGCCCTAAAGATGATGCACTAGAAGGAAGTATAGCCAAAGATAATGAGGCAGAAGAAACCATGCCAGATGATAAACTAATACAAGGAAGTAATAGCAGCACATTTTATAGGAATTCTGCACCACAACATATACGGTGGGATGAAATTAACTTTTATAGGAGCAAGGAATCATTTTATATTCATTTTGGTATTGCCTTGCAGAAAGCATACTATCAAAAAGAGACTGTATGCCATTTGCAACAGTCTCTTTAGAAAAAAGTTATTCAGCAAGTGCTTTATCTAAGCACTCTTTAAGATAATTGAATTGTTTAATGCTGCAGCCTACTATGCTTTGACCTTTAAATTGTGTCTGATAGAATTGATTATCATAGTTATAGTAGTTATAAGTTGTTTTTTCACCTTCTGGTGAAGTGAAGGTAAAGGTAATAATAGGCGCTTTAGTAGGTAATGTGGCCCCTTTAAGTTCGGTGTCGGCAGAAATACCTATAATATTTTTATAAATTGATTTGAAAGTATCTGTAGGTAATGTCTGATCATTTAGAGTATAATTTTCACCATCGATTTTAAGTGTGTAGCTACTATCTGGAAGTACGATATCTATTTGCATGACTTCTGCTATGTTTGTGAGCTGTATAAACTTAGCAGAAAGATAAAATGGATCAAAGGCTTCTAGAAGAGGTGCTAAGAAATCACTATTCATACTATAAATACTTTGCGTATCAGCTTTCATGAAATAGATTTGTCCGTCTTCAGTAGTATTTCCCCATAAGTAATGGATTTCTGTAACGACATCCTTGGACTCCCCACTCGTAGTATCTGTGGTAGTGTTTTGAAGATATAAATCTAGGGTAGGAACATCCAGTCCATAAGGGGTTAAATCAGTAACATTGTCAGCTACAAAGTGTTCAATAGTAATAGGTGAAGGAATTAGTTTAAGAAGCTCTAAGAAGTTGTTCGTACTCATATCGCGTATACTACCATCACTTAGTTGTAATAAGTAGGAGGTAGTATATTCCTGTGTATCTGCATTGAGAGAAATATCAAATGTCTCAATATCCTTACCAGAAGCCTTAAGTGCAGTTACTGTGCTTGTATCAATAGTCTCTAATTCAGTAGTTCTAAATTTTGTTAAATCCCCAGAGAAGCTATCAGCCATAGAAACTGTAATAAGAAAGATTTCATTTGTAGATTCTTTTAAAATATAGACATTTTTATGATTAGGTGTCACATTTCCAAAGAGAATACGACTTGTAGCACCATCTGTAAGTGTATAAGTAACTATTTTAGAAGGCGCCTTGAGTCCAAAATCTTCCAGGTTAGTGGCGTCTATTTTTTGAGAAGCATCTAATGTAAGAAGATTATCACATAGCACTTTAATCGCAGCAGTATTTAGATTGTCTGAAGTATTTACTCCTTCTATGCTCCAATTTTCACCATCTTGAATGAAGGTTAAGCTATTTTCGCCTTCGGTAATTTGAATGCTTTTTAGTTGTTCTTTTGTATAATTTGTAACTTCAATATTACTTTGATTTGCTACAATGGCATCTGTATTAGATATTTCATCAGTTGTATCTGTTTTATTATTTTGGACAAATATGGCAAGGCAAATCAGTATCAGTAATACAACTGTCATGAGTATAAGAAATTTAGATTTTTTCATTATAGATTTTTCCTCCTTACTAAGACAACAATACCTACGATGAGGATGATAAGAGGAATAATAATGACAGCGAGTCCGCCCAATATAAGTAGTTGTGATGTAGTCATGGCAGGAAGAGAATAATCATTATAAGATTTGCCTTCTATAGCGAAGCTTGTAGTACTATCATTTTGAAGCCAACCGAGACAGTTTGTTACAAAAGTTTCATTACCTGTAGAAGCAAGATTAATCTTTGTATTATCGATGAAGTAAGAATCTGCTAAGACCACAAGACGTGTTGTAATAACGTTTGAACTATCTAATGAGTTAACTTCTTCAATCGCATAAGCTAAGTCAAAAGGTCCATCAATATCTGTGTCTGTTTTTTCGGTAGTAGCACCTTCTAATTGTGTTTTTAGAAAAGCACCATTAGAAGTAGAGATAAGAGGTGTAATCGTTACGCCATTACGTACATTGCCAGTTTGGGTAAGGGCAGAAGAAAGTGGAACAAGTAGAGGGAGCTTATTAGAAATTAAACTACTTGTGATATCATGCTGTGTATAATCAGGAATTAAATATGTAGGATAAGAAGTCAGCATATTACTATTAGAAGTTTCAACGATAGCACCAGACATCTGTTTTACACCATAGTAACTGAGAAGCTGATTGAAGTTTGTAAGTTCTGGCATATCATAGTCTGCAAAAATCATAGCTTTACCACCAGCATCTAGAAAGTCTGTAATTTTTGCAAGCTCTACATCATTAAAATCTGAGTGTGGCGAATAAATAATAAGTGTGCTTGTAGCAGGATCCCCTAAGTCTTCAGTAGATAAGCTAACAGTTTGTGTTTGCATATTAGCTTTGCTGATAAGAGATGTAAAGGTACTTGGAAGTTCAAGTTCGCCGTGCCCACTTGTAATATAAATCATGCGGTCTTCATTAGTGGCTACATAACTGATTGCCGAAGTAACAGCATTTTCAATAGCAAGAGATTCAATAGAAGAAGAACCGTATGCAGAAGTAGTGAAGTTATATAAATCAGTTTGTGAAAGGACTTTATATTTTCCAGTAGCAGTATTCTCGACGATAATAGATCCAGTATCAATCTTTGTAACATTATCATCCATATATTTTTTTGTGAATTGAGGATAAAGTACAGGGTCTTTATAGACAAGAGAAATATTGCTATTTAATTTATCATAACGTGTTAAAATTTCTTTAAAAGAAGCAGATTCAGTACCTGTTTCTTCAAGAACGTATATAGAAACGGGATCAGAAAGCCCTTTTACAACTTCCTCAGTTTTATCAGATAGCGAGAAGAATTTCTCTTCTGTTAAATCTACACTAATATTGAGCCCTGAGAAGACGACGTTAACAGCAATAGCAATGGCAATTACAATAATGCAGACAATCGTTTGATAACCACCAAAGCGTATATTTTTATTTTTTAAATTAAGTTTTTTCATCTTGATTCCCTCCTAGCTCCAGCTACGTTTTTCAATAACTTGTTTTGTTAAGAAAAGAAAAACGCCTATGAAAGATAAGTAATAAATGATGGCACTTACATCGAGAAGTCCATTAACGAAGGAATCAAATCGCCCGTAAACAGAAAACCATTGTAAAAATTTAGTAGGAAGACCATCGAAGAGCTCACCCTTAAAGTAGAAGAGAAGGCATGACACAATAATACCTAGGAATGCTATGAATAAGCCAATATAAATATCTTTAACGGCATTATATATAATAAGTGAGACAATAACGATTATAACAAGTATAAAGATTAATGAGGCCATACGTGAAGTTGGAATAAGTGTTGCAATACCATCGGCTAATAAGAGGAACATAAAGGCACCAATAGTCGCAATGGCTGAAACAATTTGATTTTCTGTAAGTGCGGAGATGAATAAGCCAATAGAAATAAGTGTACAGCCTAATAAGAAGAAACCAAGATAAGAACAGAGAATACTTCTTAAAGGAATAGTACCTACAATCATTAATAGCAGTGGATGAATAAATGTAATGAGTAATGTAAGGAACAAGAGAAGTACTGCAGCTAAGTATTTACCCATAACGATTGAAGCCACTGTAATAGGGGCAGTAATAAGAAGCTGATCTGTTTTATTTTTACGTTCTTCTGAGAGTAATCGCATAGTTAAGATGGGAACAGTGAAGAGAAGCATATTACTAAGAGAAGAAAGCACATATGTATAGTCACCATTTTGGCTGAATACGTTAATGGCAGTGAAGTAAAGTCCAAAGATGAGTAAGAAAAAACACATGAAAACATAGCCAATAGGTGAAGTGAAATAAGATTTAAATTCTTTACTGAGCAAGGTTGTCATTTTGAACACCTTCTTCCTTCTTTGTTTCAGCAGTTACTTGCTGATTTTTTTCTTTAGTTTTTTTCCTGCGCTGTTTAAAGGCAGATAATCCTTTAGGTGACTCTACTTTAGTTGGTTCGTTTTTAGTAACTTCTAGGAAAATATCCTCTAGTGAAAATGCTTTAGATTGCATCATAAGAAGTGGATTATACATTTCATAACATAAATTAAAGATTTGCTTACGAATATCTATTTTTTTGTCTGTTTCAATAGTAATATCATGGGTATTTTCTTCAAACGACCCAATGACTTGTATCTGATTAACGCCTTCAATACTGCTTAAGGCATCTAAGAAGTCATCATTAATCTTTTCTACACGAATTGTAATTTGAGAAGTAGAATTAAAGATATTTGCAAGATTTTCTGTTGTGTCGCTGGCTACGATAGTACCTTTATTAATAATCATAACTTGATTACAGATTGCGCTAATTTCAGATAAAATATGAGAACTTAAAATAATAGTATGTTCTTTACTAAGATCTTTAATAAGCTCACGCATTTCGATGATTTGCTTAGGGTCTAAGCCAACAGTAGGCTCGTCCAATATAAGCACTTTCGGTGAACCAATTAATGCTCCACCGAGGCCGACTCTTTGTCTATACCCTTTGGAAAGGTGCTTAATAAGTCTACCTGCTACAGGCTCTAGACTAAGACGTTTAACGATTTTGTCGATGTGAGATTTTAAATCTTTAACACTGACTTTTTTGAGCTTAGCTACAAAACTTAAGTATTCATTTACAGTCATATCTAGATAAAGTGGTGGGATTTCTGGCAGATATCCAATATTTTTCTTTGCTTCTATTGGATTTTCTAAAATATCAATGCCATTAATTTTAATTGTGCCAGAAGTAGAAGAAAGATAGCCAGTAAGCATATTCATGGTAGTAGATTTTCCAGCACCATTAGGTCCTAGAAAGCCTAAAATTTCTCCTTCTTTTACAGTGAAGCTTAAGTCATTTACAGCTGTATATTTACCATATACCTTAGTTAAATTAGTGACTTCAATCAATGTGTTCATCCTCCTTGAATAGATGTAATTGGCATTACTGTATTATAAAAACGACACATTTTCACTATAAACTAAAAATTTGAACAGAATATTAATATTGATACAAATAATATATTTATTTTAATAAATTATATAAATTAAAATCTTTAGACCGGGAAGTATTATTAGGTATATAATTTTGAGATTTATAAAATACTAGTATTGAGTGAGTAAGATGATAATTATTTAACCAAAAGGAGGTAACTGATGTCAGACGAATATAAAGGTGATCTAGTTTTATCTGATGTAGTGAATAAGGTTGTATCAGAAGGCGGCGCAAATGCTGAACAAATTACAAAGCTTATTAAACATGATGGAGAAGTCGTTGGATATGAACTTGCTTCAGGACGTCATGTTTCTGTAGCAGAAGCTATTAACATGGCTAAAGCAAATCAGCTTGACCATGTAGGTGTTTCCACTTCAAAAGATGGCAGTGAATATATTCGTTCCTTAGCAGATGGAGATGAGTCCAACAATTTAGGTAACCTACCATCAATTACAGAATAAAAACATAAAAGTGCTATTTTAGCTAATGTAATATAATCTATAACAATCACGTTATACTCAGCAGCATAGCTAAATAGCACTTTTATACATTTTTAACACAACATAGAGCAAAGCGACTTAATTATAGATTGGTGTATTCGGATAAAATGTCCCTAATCCGGCCGTCTAACCGCTAATCATGGGTGTGGATTTTTTATCGCGACTTCGACCGCAGGGAGGGAGCAGGAAAAATATATACTTAATTTATCCATGCCCTACATAGCCTAACTAAAGGCCGCCACATTTGTTCCTGAACACAAAAAAATAGCGATAGGGGGTCTATCGCTGGAAAAAATATTGTCTGTTAGTAATTGTTTAAATAATATTGGGGTTTGTGAGATAATTGGAATGGGGAGGAATCATAACTATCTCGTAGTTAGTATGTCACCTTCTGAAAAAACTATGCTAAAAATAAATGAAACCTAAATATGGTAATTTATAAAATTTTAGATTATGATATGATAAAAATATAATAGAGGTTTTACAAGTTATTCACATGTTTTAGTGATGTGAAATCATTAGGAGAAATCTATTTATGTGATGTATAGTGTAAAGTTATAGTTGATTTCTCTATAGATTCCACATTTATAAAGTTTAGTTATTCATAATCTTTAGCAATGTGAAATCATTGGGAGAAAACAACTTACGTACATGTATATTTCAAGTTTTTAGTTGGTTTCTCTATATAAAATTTTAGACATAAAATATAAGGTTTAGAAATAGATATGTGTTAAGGAGAGGATTACCTATGAATAAATTTGAGAAGTATCAAGAGATGAGAAATGCTTTAGAATTACAAGGCGTTAGTGTATATGAGTATAAGGAAATTAATTATGGCTTACAATTCGATGTAGAACTTGATGATATGGTTTCTAAAGTGAGGATATATGAGAGTAAAAAAGGCATTAAGATAGATTTATCAACGGTAAAATATGATGCATTAAAAGAAGTTATATTTAATATAGATAACGTAGGGCTTATAAATGGACAAACTACAAGAGGTAAAATGAGCAGTAATAAGGCAAAGAGTGGATTTGCTACAGATATTTTAGAAAATCCGTTGATTGGCGTAGATGAATCAGGGAAGGGTGACTATTTTGGGCCGTTAGTAATAGCGGGTGTATATGCTGATGCTGCGCGTAAAATTGAACTACAAAAAATAGGAGCTATGGATAGTAAGGCCTTAACTGATAAAAAGATTGGAGAGCTTGCAGAAAAAATTAAAAAAATTTGTCCATATAATATGGTAGTTATTGGAAATGAGTCGTATAATAAAATGTATTACAAGATAGATAACTTAAATAAATTATTAGCATGGGGGCATGCAAGGGTAATAGAAAATATGCTAGAGCAAGTAGATGCACCATATGCACTTTCGGATCAATTTGGCAATGAGAATTTTATTAAAAGTGCACTCATGGAAAAAGGAAAGAAAATTACATTAGAGCAGCGTCCGAAGGGAGAAGAAAATATAGTTGTTGCAGCAGCTAGTATTTTAGCTAGAAATGAATTTGTGAGAAAGATGGAGGAGATGAAGCATACATATGATATGACATTTCCAAAGGGAGCAAGCAATCAGACACTTATAGCGGCTAGGGAGTTTGTGATGCGTTATGGACAAGAAGAACTTATTAAAGTAAGCAAGCTCCATTTTAAGACGACACAGAATATATAATATTTACCAATGTACTTATAAGGGATAAGGCCTTATAATAATAATAAGCTTACCCCTTTAGAACTTTAGAAAAAGGGTTTATGAAAAGGCTAAATAAAGATATGTAACGTGTCAATATACTTAGGGGGTGCAGTCATTGAATGATTTAAAAAGGATTAATAGTCATTCAGAGAGTGAAATCTATTGCAATTGTTGTGGAAAACCAATTATGAAAACGGCTTTGAGAAATGTGCCAATGGATTATTTGCATATTGAGAAAAGTTGGGGATACTTTTCTTCAAAAGATTTAACAAGGCAAGTTTTTAATGTCTGTGAACAATGTTATGATAAGTGGGTTTCTAGTTTTAATATCCCTGTAGAAGAATATCCCGTAGAAGATATACACGTCTACTCAGAAGAAGAAATAGAAATATTAAGTGCAGCTTATAAAGAGGCGGCAATAGAAGGATAAAATGGTGGTGCACAAATGTGCATCGCCTTATTTTTTTGGAGGGGGGTTCGTGTGGATAAATTGAAATTATATTTTTCCTGCTCCCTCCCTGCGGTCGAAGTCGCGATAAAAATAAAATTTCAATTTATCCACACTCTACTGGCAAAGAGAATGGCGGCTAAAGCATATTTGTGCAAAGATTACTCTGGGCTGGATGGTAGAGGTTAAGTTAGGAGTGGGCGGAGAATGAGAAAATAGAATTTTTCCTGTGCCCTCCCTGCGGTGGAAGTTGCGATAAAAATATAACTTGCATAAAAGAAGAGGGTGTTATGAAACATTTAAGTAGTTTCATAACACCCTCTTATATATTAAAGTATATTTAATTTACTATTGTAATTTTTAAATGAATAATTGGCCGATGCACATTACTAGGAATGAGACAATCCAAGCTACGGCGACTTGGAAGATTACGGAGAAGGTTACCCATTTTAGGCTGTTTGTTTCTCTTTTGATAGCACCTAGTGTTCCTACGCAAGGAATGTAAAGGAGCGTAAATACTAAGAAAGCATAGGCACTAAGTGGTGTGAATGAACTAGCTAAAGCTTGGTGGAAATTGCTAGCAGTAGCTACTTCTCCTAGGCCATATACAATGGCCATATTTGATACTACGATTTCTTTACCAACTACACCAGCAATCAGTGAGAGAGCTGCTTGCCAGTTACCGAATCCTAACGGTGCAAATAGTGGTGCAATAAAGTGACCGATAGATGCGCCTAAGCTATCTGCCATATCAACTGGTCCGCTGAAGTTGAAGTTAAGGATAAACCATAAAAATACTGAAGCGACGAAGATAGTAGTTCCTGCTTTAATGAGGAAACCACGCACCTTTTCCCATACTTGAAGTGCTGTATTTTTTAAGTTTGGTAAATGATATTTAGGAAGCTCCATGATGAAAGGCATGCTGTCTGACTTGAAGAGTGTCTTTTTAAAGATAAAGGCAATCACAAGGGCTACAACAATACCTAAGAAATAAAGTGAAGCTACTATGAGTCCTTCTTTACCAGGGAAGAAGGCTGATGCAAACAATGTATAAATAGGGAGTCTTGCACTACAAGAGAAGAATGGATTAATTAAAATAGAAGTTAAACGATCATTTTCATCTTCAATTGTACGTGTTCCCATAATGGCAGGTACATTGCATCCAAAACCTAAAAGCATAGGAATGATGGCTTTACCATTTAAACCTAACTTTTTCATAAGCTCGTCCATAATAAAGGCAACCCTTGCCATATAGCCTGTATCTTCAAGGATTGTTAAAGCAATGAATAAAGCTGCAATATTAGGTAAGAAGGTAAGAACGCCAAATACACCATTTAAGGCACCTTCTACAACGAGTGCACGAATCCAATCAGATATACCAAGTGCCATGAGACCATTATTACAAAGTTCTAATACATAGCTAAAGAAACTATCAAATAAATCTGTAAGCGGTGTTCCTACTAAATTAAAAGTAAAAATAAATACAGCGCACATCACAGCAATGAAAATAGGGAAGCCCCAGAAACGATGTGTGGCATATTTATCAATTTTATCAGTCCAAGTTGTTTGAGTCGCCTTTGGCATTGTGACCACTTCTTTAACGATGGAAGCAATATGTGTATATTTACTATGAATAATGCTTTCATTAACAAGAGAGAAGTCACTCTCATCTATATATTGTTTCAGAATAACTTGTTCAGTTTCCGAAACATAGTTTAGGACACTTGCATCACCTTCTAATATTTTGAGTGCAATCCAATGAGTAGGTAGTTTTAAACCATCTGTATGAATGAGAGAAGTGATTTTATTCATTTCATCTACAACTTCATCTTCATAAGTGACTTTATAAGTAGAAGTCTTGTGAAGTATCTTATCATTTGTAATAGTTTTTAATAAATCATCTAAACCTGTTTTTTTAGCAGCTACAATGGGAATAATAGGAATATCTAATAAACTAGAAAGTTTAGCTAGATTAATTTTCGTCCCTTGTGCCTCAGCTACATCCATCATATTCAGTACCATAACGACTGGTTTACCAAGCTCTAGAAGTTGTAGCGTTAAATAAAGGTTACGTTCTAAGTTTGAAGCATCTACTAAGTTTAAGATTATGTCTGGGTTTTCTTTTACAATATAATCTCTTGCAATACTTTCATCTAATGAAAGCGCAGATAAACTGTAAGTTCCAGGTAAGTCTACAAGATTAATAGTAGTATCCTTATAATTAAATTTTGCTTCTTTTTTTTCTACGGTTACACCAGACCAGTTACCTACGGTGTAACGTGCACCTGTTAAGGCATTAAGTAGGGTGGTCTTACCGATATTCGGATTACCAGCTAGGGCAGCAGTAATTTCTCTTTTCATAAAAGCCTCCTGTTGTCGTTGATATAGAGAAACTAACTATCACTTTGGAATATACATTTTATAAATGAGTTTCTCTGAATGATTTCACATGGTTAAATCATAGTAAATAACGATGTGAAATCTATATTATGTTTAAGCAAGTGAAATATATTTGGCATCTTCTTTACGAATACATAAGCTGTAGCCTTTTAAAGATACTTGCAATGGATTGCCCATAGGTGCAACCTTTTCGACTGTTACCTCACATCCTTTAACAAATCCCATATCCATAAAACGCTTCTTGATAGCTGGTGGTGCAGTGATATGTGAAATAGTTGCTAAATCTCCTAATGGTAAATCACAAAGTGTACGTGACATATTAAAACCCCTTTTCATAAATAATGTAAAATATATAAAAACAATCATAAAGTATTTAATTTTGATATCATTTTGTTAATAAAAATGAAAAACATTCTTAATACAAGTATAATGTAGTTGAAAATTGCTGTCAACGAAAGGCGATTTCCAGTGAATGCATTTCATAAATAAATAAGGGCGGAGAAAATAGCTTATCGTATATTGGATTGTAACAATCCATATAAAAGGATATAATACTAGTAGCTAAAAGAAAGGAATTAATAGAATATGTTAGACATTTGTTTACTCGGAACAGGCGGTATGTTGCCGCTGCCAGACCGTTATTTAACAGCAATGATGGCAAGATATAATGGCAGAAAACTTTTAATAGATTGTGGCGAAGGCACACAAGTAACGATGAGGATGTTAGGATGGGGGTATAAAACATTAGATATTATTTGTTTTACCCATTATCATGGTGACCATGTAACGGGGCTTCCAGGATTACTTCTTACAATTAATAATACAGGAAGAACAGAACCACTTACAATTATAGGGCCTCCAGGGCTTCGTAAAGTAGTAGAAGGATTAACGGTTGTAAGTCGCGATATTGCCTTTGAACTTAATTTAATTGAGTTACCATATGAAAGACAAACTTTACAAATAGGGGAATTCCATATTACAGCTCAGCCAGTACCACATAATGTAAAATGCTTTGCTTATACTATTGAGAATCACAGAATGCCTAAATTTATTGTAGATAAAGCTAGAGCAAATAACGTGCCTCAAAAGTTATGGAAACAACTTCAACAAGGAAATACTGTAGAATTAGATGGCAAAACATATACACCTGATATGGTTTTAGGCGCAGCTAGAAAAGGCATTAAGGTAGCTTATGCCACAGACTGTAGACCTACAGAGCCTCTAAAGGAGCTCATTAAGGATTCAGATTTATTTATCTGTGAGGGTATGTATACAGATGATAGTTATTTAGATCAGGTAAAAAAACATAAACACATGTTAGCTTCAGAGGCAGCAACACTTGCTAAAAATGCTAATGTAGGCGAACTTTGGCTGACACACTTCAGCCCAGCAGTACCAAATGCTTATATTGATGCAAGTGGTGCTAAGGAAATTTTTCCAAACACTACTGCCGGTTATGACCGTATGGTAACAACTATAGATTTTAAAGAAAATTAATAGACATACTATAGGAAAAAAGTACTAAAATAGTAGTAGGATAATATTGGGGCAAGATATAAAACTTTAACTTTTTGAGGAGGGTGTTCTATGAAAAAGTTTGGGCTTATCGTATTTATGGTAGTGATGTGTGTGGCATATTTCTTTTATGCCAAATCAAGATCAGGTATTAAAAATGAAGCCGTTGTAAATGCAATACAGGTAGATAAGAAATTTGATGAGATTAAAGAGCGTATAGAAGAAGAGTATCCATCTACAGCTAAAGAAGTTATACAGACATATAATGAACTTATGGGATATGCATATTGTAGTAGTATGAAAGATGAATATACAGAAGCATATATTGAGGATCTTAATCTTTTATATTCCAAAGAACTTATAGAACTTAATCCTATGGAGCAACAAGTAGCACTGTTCAAGGCGCAACGCATAGGAGAGGAGACAAAGCCGCTTATAGTTATTCAAAGCGAAATTGAAACAGTTGTTAAAGCTGAAAATAATGGTGAGATCAGTGATACAAGTGCACAAGTAGAAGTAAAACATAGCACGAATAAAGGTGATATCATAAGAACTTATAGCTTAATTAAAGAAGATGGTAAATGGAGAATTAACAGCTGGAAAGACGAAAAATAATAGATATCAGTGGAGGAACAAGAGATGAAAGACGTAACAATACTAGCTATTGAAACATCTTGTGACGAGACATCAGTAGCAGTCGTAAGAAATGGAAGAGAAGTGCTTGCAAATAGTATTTCAACACAAATTCCATTACATGAATTATATGGTGGTGTTGTACCAGAGATTGCATCTAGAATGCATGTAGAAAAAATTAACTTAGTCATAGAAGATGCACTTCAAACAGCAGGCATTACATTAGATGATATTGATGTAGTAGGTGTAACTTATGGACCAGGTTTAGTTGGAGCACTTCTCGTTGGCGTAGTAGCGGCTAAAGCTATTGCATTTGCTAAAAATAAACCACTTGTGGGTGTACATCATATCGAAGGACATATTGCAGCTAACTATATAGAACACTTAGATTTAGAACCACCATTTTTATGTCTTGTTGTATCAGGTGGACATACACACTTAGTTTATGTAGAAGATTATACTAAATATGAGATTATTGGTCGCACAAGAGATGATGCAGCAGGAGAAGCTTATGATAAAGTAGCACGAGCTATTGGGCTTACTTATCCAGGGGGACCTAAGCTTGATAAGCTTGCTAAAGAAGGGAATAAAGATGCAATCAAATTCCCAAGAGCTATGCAAGACGGTAGCTATGACTTTAGTTTCAGCGGCTTAAAATCAGCAGTTCTTAACTATGTTAATGGTGCGAAGATGAAAGGTGAAGAAATTAATGCAGCAGACCTTGCAGCTTCTTTCCAAGCAAGTGTGACAGATGTACTTGTGGAAAAAGCGATGCAACTTGCCAAAGAAAAAAATATTTCAAAGATTGCTTTAGCAGGTGGGGTAGCAGCTAATCAAGGCCTCCGCGAAGTAATGGAAGCAGCTTGTGAAAAATCAGGTAAAAAGTTATACTATCCAGGACTTAAACTTTGTACAGATAATGCCGCAATGATAGGTTGCGCTGCATATTACGAATACCTCAAAGGAACAAGAGCAGATATGTCATTAAATGCAGTACCTAACTTACCACTTGGCAAGAAATAACTAAAGAAGAGGGGCAAGCAATGAAACAGGTTATTAGGATTCTTATTTCAGGAGTAATAGCTGGACTTATTGCATTAGGTGTTACTGAATTAGAAGTAATAGGCCTTATACCAAAGACTATAGAGGGTGCATTTAATAACTTATATATGAATAAAGAAATTATTATATTCATTTTAGTATTTGCAATTATATTTTTAACCATAAGCATCCCCTTAGCTAGAAAGATGGCAGAACAATTAGAGAAGGCCATTGATAAATACCCTATGCAAGAAATTCTAATGTATATTATAGGTCTGGGAATTGGCCTTTATGTAGCATATCTTGCAAGTACAGCCTTTAAAATAACTGGTAACAATAGGATTAGCGAAATATTTATTCTTCTAATTTATCTAGGGCTAGGTTTCTTTGGTGTGTATTTAGTGCATCTTAAGAAAGAAGAAATAAAAGGATGGCTTAGTAAGCAGGGAGAAGCTTTAACACATACGACGCATCCTAAGATATTAGATACGAGCGTTATTATAGATGGGAGAATACTAGATATCATTAATACGGGTTTTATTGAAGGAAAGGTAGTTATTCCTTCATTTGTACTTGATGAACTGCGTCATATAGCAGATTCCTCAGATGCACTTAAGCGTAATAGAGGTAGGCGTGGCTTGGATATTTTAAATGAAATTAAAAATGCCGCGACAGCTACAGTAGAAGTAGTAGATATTGACTATAGTGATATAGAGGAAGTGGATAGTAAACTTTTAAAATTAGCTAAGCAGCTACAAGGTAAAGTTGTTACTAATGACTTTAATCTCAATAAAATTGCTAGGTTTCAAAAGGTACCAGTTCTTAATATTAATGATTTAGCTAATGCTATTAAGCAAGTTGTATTACCTAATGAAGAAATGAATGTGCAAATAGTTAAAGAAGGTAAAGAAGAGGAGCAAGGCTTAGCCTATCTTAATGATGGCACAATGATTGTTGTAGAAGGTGGCAAGCGATACGTAGGTAAAAACGTGAGTATCATTGTAAATACTGTTTTGCAGACATCTGCTGGACGTATGATATTTGCCAGAATTGGTAAACTGGAAAAGTAGTGAAACAATAGAATTGAATAATGGGAGCTGCTGCAAGACAATAAGAAATTATACACGCTGGGGGAGGAAAGATGCAGGATATAAAAAAAACAATAGTAAATTATAAATTTACAATAGTAGCAGTAATACTTATATTAATAGCCATTCTTATGCCGGCTAATGATATACCTTCGGTAGGAATACCGGGAATAGATAAGGTAGTACATTGTGGCATGTTTGGATTTTTAACATTGTGTCTATATAGTGAATATTATTATGAACATAAACATATGCCAAAGGCGCTATATGCTATGGGTGGGATAGCAGTCTATGCAGCTGCTACAGAGGTAATGCAGCACTTTGTTGAAGGTAGGTCATGTGACTTTGTAGATTGGTTAGCGGATGCAACAGGAATTATTTTAGCAGTCATAGTATTTCATTTAGCAATAAAGTGGTTTAAGAATAAAAAAAATAGTAATAAATAAAAAATACCGTGATATTAACAAGCTTTAGATGTTAATATCACGGTATTTTTTATTATGAATTTTTAGGTTGTCTCTTACTCCAGAAAATATAAGCTGTCACTAATAAAAGGGTACAGATTAATACATAAAGTAAGAATAAAGGATTTTGCATACCTACATAGAGAATGATTAAAGAACCAACAATCGCTAAAATAGGATTTACAATTCCTTTCCAAATGCTCTTGATTTCACGTTTAATACCGAAACGAAGCACTTGAAGATAAAGTAAAATAAATGCCACATAGTTTAATGTAATAGCAATCTCAGAGACATCTGAGTTAGGTAATAAGTTGAATTTCTGAGTGATATAGTGAAGCGCAAGCCAACATAAAGTAATGATAAATCCTACTAAAGTAGAAGCAATAGGAAAATCAAACTTTTTATTGATTTTAGCAACCTTATCCGAACAAGGGAACATATTTCTAAGCGCTAAAGAATATGGTAATTGACAAAGTCCCATTGTTAAACCATTAGCTGTTCCTAATACAGAAATAATAACGAATACTAAAATAGCTTTAGCACCCCATGGACCAAATAACTGGTTAGCAGCGAGGTCAACGTGACCATCTCCGCTCGCCATAACTACTTCAGGCCCTAAGTATGTACAAATACCTATGAAGTAAAGTAAATAAATAATAAGAATGAATAATGGCGCACAGATAAGAGCTAAAGGTACATTTCTTTTTGAATTTTTTACTTCATGAGAAATAGATGTAGCAACAATCCAACCATCAAAAGCAAAAACAATAGGAACAAGAGCTGCAAGCCAAGTTCCACCTTGAACTTCTGAAGATGTTACATGAAGCGCAGCAGAAGGATTGCCCCAAATAAGCCCAAAGATTCCGATTAAAACAAGAGGAATAAGCTTAATAACAGTGGCGGTTGTTTGGAAAAAGCCAGCAAGTTTTGCTGAAAAGGCATTTATACCAAAAACGATGATACATGTACCAAGTCCAATTAGGATTTGTGTTTCAAGTGATCCTTCAATGCCAAATAAAATTTCCATATAAACACCTACAATGTAACATACGACAGCAATAAGTGTAGGATAGTAAAGAAAAGTTTGGAACCATCCCAAAGCACAGCCAATTCCACCATTATATGCTTCCTCAGCATAACTAATAATTCCACCAGGCTTATCATTTCTAGCAGCTAACTCGGCAATAGTTAAACTACCGAAGATAATACTAATAGCCGCAATACAGAACGCTAATGCACCAAGCAAAATGTTTCCATTTGTAGCAATAAGAATATTATCGCTTTTAAAGAAAATACCTGAACCGATAACAACGCCAATAATCATAGCGATACATGTTACTAGTCCATATTTGTTTTTCGTCGACATGATGTATACTCCTTTGATGTCAAAAATGATATAGTTCATTATTATATAGATAAGCTTAGGAGTTAACAATAATTTTTTGTTAAATATTAACTTACCCTAGAAAGATATAGAAATATAGAAAGGTCTACTGAGGTATAGTGGAAGCGTATATGAAAATTGATTCAAAGCTGTAAAGAGAGGTATTATAATTAATAAGGAATAAATAATACATACAATCCTATATAGAAAAGGGTTAATGAAGTATAATATAGTAATAAAAATAAGCTAAGTATAGAGAAACTAACTAGAAACTATGAATAACTAAAATTTATAAATGTGAAATCTATAGATAGAGAAATCAACTATAATTTAAAATCATACATCACATAAAGAAGTTTTTCCTAATGATTTTACATAGCTATAAAATAATGAATAACTAAATTTTACAAATATGAAATCTATAATAAAATATTTTTATAAGGAGTTAGAATATGGAGAAAGTATCAGCAATTATAGTCGCAGGTGGCAGTGGTAAACGTATGGGAATGGCCATAAAAAAACAGTATATCCTATTAAATGAAAAAGAAGTGCTTGCACATACTATAGAGAAATTTAATAATTGTGCCTGTATAGATGAAATTGTAGTAGTTGTAGGAGCAGATGAAATACAAGGTACTAAAGAAAATATTGTTGAAAAGTACGGATACAATAAAGTGAAACAAATAATAGCAGGAGGTAAAGAACGTCAGGATTCGGTTTATAATGGACTTGTAAATACAGATAAAAATGCTAAATATGTAATGATTCATGATGGTGCAAGACCATTTATTAAAGAAGAGACCATCAATAAAGCTTTAGATGCGGTTAAGCAAAACGAGGCATGTGTAGTAGCCGTTCCAGTGAAGGATACAATAAAAGTAGTAGATAATAACTCAAAGGTTATTGAACATACACCAAAGAGAGAAACATTATGGAGTGTACAAACACCACAATGTTTTGATAAAAAGACCTTATTATCAGCATATCAATTCGCACATGAAACAAAATTAGCAGTAACAGATGATAGTATGTTAGTGGAAGCATATGGAAAAGAAGTTTATATAGTAGAAGGGGATTACACAAATATTAAAATCACGACCCAAGAAGACTTACTTATAGGAAAGGCAATTCTTGAATCAGAAGGAAGCAGTAGTAGAAGAGATGGTGTATTCTAAAAATGGAATATTACATTAAGAAGTCAATAAATTATAGAAAAGCAGTATATAATAATACAAGAATATAAGTTCCAATAAAGGTATAAGTCTAATGATAAATAGTATTAGTATTAGTA
>NZ_CEVXFV010000009.1:0-107701 GCF_982396655.1 Cellulosilyticum sp.
TGCATGTTTAAAAGGAGTGCTATTCATTTTTAAACAGTAGTTTCGCAATTACCTAATTAAATGTATAGCTCCATATATACATATGAGGATAACCGTTGAAAAATTATTATTTTTGGAAAAAAGTGAAGAAATAATATAAAATAAAAAGGAGACAAGGATAACATATCAAATAGAAGGAGAGGACAATGGAAAAAATAATTATAATTTATCTTATACTTGTTAATATTATTGCTTATATAAGTATGTGGTCAGATAAAAAAAGGGCTATTAATCATAAATATCGTATCTCGGAAAAGACACTTTTTACTATAGCTATTATAGGTGGATCATTAGGCAGTATTCTAGGGATGAAGAAATTTCATCATAAAACTAAGCATTGGTATTTCAAATATGGTATGCCGTTAATTTTAATTATACAGATTATTATCATAGTCACATTAGTGGGGACAGGTCTTTAAAATTGATGTTTTTGTGCATACAAAAAATAAAGTAGTACATAATAATCCCAAGAGGTGATTACTATGCAAAATAATAATGGAAATTTTGAGAAGTACAAGAACCAAGTGGAAGGCTTTACACAAAAAATGATGGATGATGCTGAGGAATTAAGCTATAAAGCACTAGATGGTATGCAAGATTTAGGGCATAAGGCGATGGAAGGCACAGAGTATTTAGGTGCTAAAGCGGTAGAAGGAGCTAAAGCGCTTAAAAAGGGAACTAAAAATGTGATTAATAAAACCATTCAAGGAATGGAAAATCTAGAAGATAAAATGAAAAATAAATAAAAGAGAAAATAGGATAAGCATGAGCATAGTCATTTTAAAAGTAAACTTATATAAAATGAGTATGCTTTTATTTTGTACTGGCATAAATATTACTTTTAGATAGAGCCATAAGGAGGTTAGTTGTTTTTATGAGAAGGTATATAAGTGAGATGATAGGAACGTTTGTACTTGTATTTTTTGGATGTGGCAGTGCTGCGATTGGTGGAAGGGGATTAGGAAACCTTGGTATAGCAATTGCTTTTGGGTTTGCTTTCATAGCAATGGCTTATGCGATTGGAAATATTTCGGGCTGTCATATTAATCCAGCAGTATCTCTGGCGATGTATATGATAAATAAATTATCACTAAAGGATTTTTTTGCATATATAATAAGTCAGTTTATTGGTGGGATTTTAGCAAGTGGTGTATTAATGAGTATTATAAACTTATCATCAGGTCTAGGTCAAATTTCTGAAGTGGGCTTAGGGCAAAATGGATATGGAGCAGCATCACAAGTGGGGCTCGGACTGTTAGGGGCACTTATTGTAGAATTCATTTTAACTTTTGTATATGTAATAGCATTATTAGGTGTATTAGCATATGACAGAACGAGTCATTTAGGTGGTATTGTTATTGGACTAACATTAGTGGTTGTATATATTGTAGGAATCCCATTAACAGGAGGAAGCGTTAATCCAGCACGTAGCTTAGCGCCTGCAGTTTACTTAGGAGGAGTTGCACTTAGACAAGTATGGGTATTTATTATAGCACCATTTGCAGGAGCAGCAGGGGCAGCAGTATTTTGGAGCTTTATCACTAAGGAATTAACATTATAGAAATTATAAGATAAAGGCCGTTGGAAGACTATCCAACGGCCTTTATCTTATAATTTCTATAATGAGAAACAGCAATATTAGAGACCTGTCCCCAAGTATAGAACAGCAATATTAGAGACCTGTCCCCAAGTATAGAACAGCAATATTGGAGACCTGTCCCCAAGTATAGAACGCAATATTGGAGACCTGTCCCCAAGGGTATAAAAACCATATTGAGAAGTGTCTTTGTTAGATGAGGCTGATAGTTTCGTCTAGGCCGAGCATGATGTTCATGTTTTGGACGGCTGCACCTGAGGCACCTTTTCCGAGATTGTCTAGGCGGGTGATAAGCATAATTTGATCGTCATTTCCGAAGACAAATATTTCAGCATTATTTGTGTTATTGCAGGCGATTGGATTGAAGAAATTAGAGTCTAAGCATTGTGATGGATTAAATGGCATAACTTTTACGAAGTTTTGGTTAGCGTAGTAGTCACTTAGGAATGCATGAACATCTGCAGGTGATACCTTTTTGCTAAGTAATCTTGTGTGGAGTTGAATAGCAACCTCTAAGCCTTCGTAATAGTCGGCGATAATTGGCGAGAAGATAGGGGCATAGGTAAGACCGACTTTTTGTTGCATTTCTGGAATGTGTTTGTGATGAAGTCCTAGAGCATAGTGGCGTGGTGTATCATATGTAGGGAATAATGTAGAACGATCAGGGTTTTCATATTCAGCGATTGCTGATTTTCCAGCCCCACTAAATCCTGAAATACCATGGGCCGTAATAGGATAGTCTTTTGGAATAATACCGCCATTTACAAGTGGGTACATAGGAAGAATGAAAGCACTTGCATAACAGCCAGGTACAGCAGTACGAATGGAAGAAGCAATTTGCTCACGAGCTGATGAACTAAGTTCAGGAATTCCGTAAGTCCAATTAGGGTTTGTACGGTGAGCTGTGCTAGCATCAATGATTTTTGTATGTTTATTAGTTGATTCAATCATAGAAACTGCTTCAATAGAGGCAGCGTCAGGCAAGCATAAAAATACAATATCAGCTGCGTTAATAAGTTCTTTTCTTGCATTATAATCTTTTCTTTTATCGTCGGCGATTTTTAGGATATTAACATAAGGATGATTGACTAAACGCTCATTTATTTTAAGACCAGTAGTTCCGGCTTGACCATCCACATAAATATTAAATTTTTTAGTAGACATAGCATTCTCTCCTTTGAATAAAAATTTAGTAAGTGTATAATTATACATTATAGTTTGAAAAAATAAAAAATTCAACTATAAAAATATTTAATCTATATAAAACAAACTTGATTTAATGTTATACTTGAGTATGTATAAAATAAGCTAGATTGGTATTCAATATAATATTTATTTAAGCAAACTTATGAATGAAACAATATATTTTTTAGATGAAAGATTAGATTAATTCAAGAGGAGGAGATTTTAATGAAATATTTTCAAGTACCAATTAATGTAGCAACGAGTGGTAAGTCAGATTATGAAGCAATGTTAACGGGATATATACCAGATAATATTATGCAAGAACAAAAGGAACGTATGCGCCCAGCTGTATTAATTTTACCAGGCGGTGGTTATGAGTATACATCAGATAGAGAAGCAGAACCGATAGCCTTAGAATTTATACGCAGAGGTGTATGCGCATTTGTATTAAGATATAGCATAGCACCTGCTAGATTTCCACAAGCTTTATGTGAGGCACTTGAATCGATAGCGTATATTAGGGAGAATGCAAGTGAGTGGGATATTGATCCAGACAATATTGCAGTGTGTGGTTTTTCTGCAGGAGGACATTTATGTGCAAGTGTGGGGACATTTTGGAATAATTCTATATTAGATGCGTATATAAATAGAAGTAGAACTGTAATGAAGCCTAATATGCTGATACTTTCCTATCCTGTTATTACAAGTGGAGAATATGCACATCGAGGTTCTTTTGATGCACTTTTAGGAGAGAATCAGAGGGATGAAAGTTTGAGTCTTGTATCATTAGAGAAACAAGTTACGGCAGATGTACCACCAACATTCATCTGGCATACATATGAAGATGGATGCGTACCAGTACAGAATACAATGCTTTTTGCAAATGAACTTATTGCACATAATGTTCCAACTGAAGTTCATATTTATAGAAGAGGGGGGCATGGCCTATCACTTGGAAATTATTTAGTGGATACTGAAAGGCAGTTTGGGGAAGAACATATATCTAGTGAATGGATCAAACATGCAGTAAGGTTTATGTTTGATAATAAGTAGTAGTTTAGGAGAGTAGTGAATGAAATTAAAAAATATCTTTAATAGAATGGTGATAGTGGGAATTCTCATCTTGCTACAGCTAGGCCTTTTGGTGATGGTGATTTGGAAATTGAGTACATATTTCGTGTACTTCTATGGAATTTCTGTTTTACTAAGTGCTGTGGTATTGCTACATTTAATAAGTACGGATCAGAATCCGTCTTATAAGTTAGCATGGACAATACCAATATTACTTTTCCCTGTTTTTGGAGGCTTCTTTTATATATTGGCGGGTAATGCAAAAATGAATAAAAAATTAACCAAAGGATTGAGTGAGATTTATAATCGTACAGTTCCTTTTTTACAGCAAAACCCAGAGATAATAGAGGATATACAAAAACAAGATAAAAACGTAGCTAATCAGGCTAAGTACATTAAAGATTTTTCGTTATTTCCAATTTATAAAAATACAAGTAGTGAGTATTTATCACCAGGAGAAAAGTTTTACGAGAAATTACTAGAAGAGCTAAAAAAGGCTAAGCATTTTATTTTTCTAGAGTACTTTATCATACAGGAAGGAGTTATGTGGGATTCTATATTAGAAATATTAGAGGAAAAGGCTGAGCAAGGAGTTGATGTAAGGTTAATATATGATGATATAGGATGCTTAAAAACATTACCGTATAAGTATGATGAAAGAATAAGAAAATCAGGTATTAAGTGTATGGTATTTAATAGGTTGGCACCAGTTATATCATTTATTATGAATAATAGGGACCACCGAAAGATTACAGTTATAGATGGACATACAGGCTTTATGGGCGGTATAAATTTGGCAGATGAGTATATTAATGAATATGAACGATTTGGCCATTGGAAAGATGCAGCTATTATGCTAAAAGGTGAAGCTGTATGGAATCTAACAATGATGTTTTTACAGATGTGGGAACTTAATCATAAGGTAAAAGAAGACTATGAAATGTTTAAACCCTATAAGTATCATCCAGAACCATTTGAAAGTGATGGCTATGTACAACCATATGGTGATAGCCCATTAGATCATGAGACAGTAGGTGAGAATGTATACTTAAATATTCTTCATAAGGCAACAGACTATGTTTATATTGAGACACCATATTTGATAGTAGATAATGAAATGGTAGTAGCTTTAGAGTTAGCCGCTAAAAGTGGTGTGGATATTAGAATCATTACACCGCATATCCCCGATAAATGGTACGTACATACATTAACAAGAGCATATTACTTACCACTCATTGAGGCGGGTGTAAAAATTTATGAGTACACACCTGGATTTATTCATTCTAAGGCGTACGTAAGTGATGATGAAATCGGGGTAGTAGGTAGCATAAACATGGATTATAGAAGTTTATATCTACATTTTGAATGTGCAACTTGGTTATATAAAACAAAAACAGTTGCTCAGATAAAAGAAGATTTTCTAAAAACATTAGAATTATGTACCCCGATTACAGAAGATGACTGTATACGTATAGGTTGGGGGAAAAAACTTATAAGAGCAATTCTTCGCCTCTTCGCACCACTTATGTAAAAGATATAAGAAAAAGAGTGGGGACAGGTCTCTAATATTGATGTTAACATCAATATTAGAGACCTGTCCCTACTCTTTTTTGGATAAAGCTAGGGTGGTTGTATAGCTACCCTAGCGGAAATATTAAGGTAAAACAGTAATTTTAGAGACCTGTCCCTAAATATCTTGTCCCCAAGTATTTTACTTTCAATTATTTATCTAATGTTTTTTTGAGGAAGCCTAAGATGAGGGCTCCTACTACTGAACCTACTGCTAATGATACGAAGTACATTAATGGGTTTCCGATAACTGGAAGTACGAAAATACCACCGTGTGGTGCATTAAGTGTACATCCGAAGAACATTGCAAGAGCACCAGCGATACCTGAACCGATTACACATGATGGGATAACTTTTGCTGGATCTGATGCAGCAAAAGGAATAGCACCTTCTGTAATGAATGATAATCCCATTACATAGTTAACGATTCCTGATTCACGTTCTTTTTGTGTGAATCTGTTTTTGAAGAATGTTGTACAAAGTGCAATAGCAAGTGGAGGTACCATACCACCAATCATTACAGCGGCCATAAGGTTTAGGTTACCAGCTTCAAGCGCAGCAATACCTACTACATAAGCAGCTTTGTTGAATGGACCACCCATATCGATTGCCATCATAGCAGCTAAGAGGATACCAACGAAAACAGCACTACCTGTTCCCATATTTAATAATGTTTCTGTAAGCCATCCATTAACGAATGCTACTGGAGGGTTAACGATGAATGTAATTGCAACACCAATAAGACCGATACCTAATAATGGGTAAAGGAGAGTTGGTTTAAGTCCTTCAAGAGATTGTGGTAATACAGATAATGCTTTTTTAAGGCCAATCATTAAGTAACCAGCAGCGAAACCAGCAACTAATGCACCTAAGAAACCTGAACCACCAGCATTAGCAAGTGCGCCACCTACGAAACCTACAGCAAGAGCAGGTCTTTCACCAATACTCATAGCAATGTAACCAGCAAGTACTGGAAGCATAAATCCGAATGCAGCATCACCTACTGATTTGAACCAAACAGCAGCTGCAGCATTTGAACCAAGTGCATCTGTGTAACCAAGTAATGAGTCAATTAAGAAGGCGATAGCGATTAATAATCCGCCACCAATTACGAATGGAAGCATATGTGATACACCATTCATAAGGTGTTTGTATAATTGACGGCCAATGCCTTCGCTTGTAGCTGTTTCACTGTCAGTAGCATTACCAGCTTCTTTTGCGTGGTAAATTGGAGCGTCACCAGCAGCAGCTTTATTAACGAGTTCAGTAGCTTTGTGAATACCATTAGCTACTTTAGTAATGATAACTTTCTTACCATCAAAACGTGTCATTTCTACATTTTTATCAGCTGCAACGATGATACACGTAGCATTTTCAATTTCTTCTTTTGTAAGAGCATTTTTGATACCACTTGAACCGTTTGTTTCAACTTTACATGTAATACCAAGTTCATCAGCCTTGTTTTGAAGAGCTTCAGCAGCCATATAAGTATGAGCGATACCTGTTGGGCAAGCTGTAACAGCAAGGATCTGATAGCCACTTTGCACTTTCTCTTTAGTAGCTTCAGATTTTGGCGCTTCTGTTTTAGCAGTTTCAGCACCGAATTTTTCTGTTTCTTTAACATTGATAAGTCTTAGGAATTCTAAGTTATCTTTTGCATTAATAAGTGTTTCTCTAAATTTAGCATCCATAAGGATTGTTGATAACCTAGAAAGTACATCTAAGTGTGTATTATTTGCACCATCTGGTGCAGCAATCATGAAGAAAAGATGAGATGGTGCACCGTCTAATGATGCGTAATCGATACCATCTTTGCTAACAGCAGCAACTAGTGTAGCTTTTTTGACAGCACCTACTTTAGCGTGAGGAATAGCAATTCCTTCACCGATACCTGTTGTACTAAGATCTTCTCTCGCGAGGATAGCTTGTTTGTACTCTTCTTTATTACTGATATTGCCAGTAGACATCATAAGGTCTACTAAATTATCGATAGCTTCAGCTTTTGAATTTGCAGTGAAATTTAAGTTGATACTATCTTGGCTGAGTAAATCTGTAATTCTCATTGTGAGCCTCCGATTAGTCATAAATTAAGTTAGTGTTTTGTATTAGTGTATAGATTTCACATCTATAAATTTGGGTTATTTATTATATTTTAGTAATGTGAAATCATTAAGAGAAACAAATTTGTAAGGTGTATAATTCAATTTTATAGTTTGTTTCTCTGTGCATAATTTAAAGTGTATATTTTATTTTAGTGTGTTAATTAAGTTAGTGTATAATTAAAGTTGTGATAATAAATCATCCACTTTATCTGCAGTTGCAAGCCAAGGTGAGAATGCAGTTGCACTACCTGTAGCTGTAGCAAATTTGAGTGCTTCTTTTAAATCCTTAGATTTAAGATATCCAGCAATGAAACCAGCAACCATAGAGTCACCAGAACCTACAGTATTAATAACTGTTCCTTTTGGTACAGAAATTTTAACTACTTCACCCGCACTTGTAATTAAGATAGAACCATCTCCACCCATTGAAATAAGTACGTTTTGAGCGCCCATTTCTTGAAGTTTACGTGCATAAGTTACGATTTCTTCGTCTGAATTGATTTCTACATTAAACATTTCTGCAAGTTCGATGTGGTTAGGTTTAATAAGGAATGGTTTGTATTTAAGTACATTCTTTAATAAATCTTTTGTTGCATCGACAACTACATGAATGTTTTTGTGAGCGAGTTCTTTCATAATATCTTGATAGATACTATCTGGGACACTATTTGGAATACTTCCAGCAAGAACTAAGAAATCACCTTCTTGGATTTCATCAAGCTTAGCGAAAAGTTCTTTTAAGTCAGCTGGAGTAATTTGTGGCCCCATGCCGTTAATTTCAGTTTCTTTCCCTGCTTCGAGTTTAACGTTAATTCTAGAAATCCCTTGATCTAAAGTAATGAAATCACAGTTTGAGCCAAGATTAGTCATAACTCTTTCGATTTCTTTACCTGTAAAGCCCGCAATGAATCCAAGAGCTTTGTTAGGAACGCGTAAATTATTAAGTACGATTGAAACATTTACACCTTTGCCGCCTGGATATACTTCTTCTTTAAGACTTCTATTAACACTGTTAATATTCATGCCATCTAAGTGCATGATGTAATCTAAAGAAGGATTTAATGTTACAGTATAAATCATGTTGATTACCTCCTTACATAAAAATAAAGTAATGTAAATAATTGAAAGGTTTTTAAGCCATAGATATTATTATAATAATAATGTAGTTTTAAGTAAAGCAAAAACTACCGGATATGGAAATACAAGATTAGTATTTCCAAGAGAAGCAATAATATAAGTGAAATGGGCATAGTAGTTAGTTAAAGTAGGGGAATTAAATGCAAAATAAAACAAAATTATAAAAATAGATAAAGTATGCATTGATTATAAGAAAAATGTAGTTTATAGTAGTTTATAATGATAACCAGTGCATATAAGAGCATCAAATTACATGGATTTTAGACATATTAAGTGAAAAGTTTTTAATAATGTGGGAGATATAGATATGAATATAAAAGATATAGCAAAAATTGCTAAGGTAGGAGTTAGCACGGTATCTAGGGTTTTGAATAATCATCCAGATGTTAGTGATGAAACCAGAGAGAAAGTGTGGCAAATAATAAAAGAAAATAATTATATTCCTAATAATAGTGCTAGAGTACTCAAGCAAACTAATACAAGAAATATAGGTGTGTTAGTAAAAGGGGTATTTAACCCGTTTTTCTCAGAAATATTAAAAATTATTAGTGGTGGTGTAGAAGCAGCTGGCTATACAATGATTTTACAACATCATAATAATGAAAGTGATATTGATACATTGTTAGGATTTATTAAGGAAAAAAGATTGCAGGGAGTTATTTGTTTAGGGGGAAACTTTCTTGAATTAGATGATGAGCATTTAGAAGGTGCAGAAGCTGAGGTGGTATTGGTTTCAGTAGATTTAGTACGTATAAAAAATCTAAAGAAGTGTTCATCTATTAGTATTAATAATAAAAAGGCCGCATATGAAACAATTGAGTATTTAATCAATAATGGGCATAACCATATAGGCCTTGTACTAGGTGATAAAAAGGATATAGGAGTAGGTAAGGAGCGTTTTGAAGGTTATTTAAATGCATTAGAAGCACATAAGATTGAGTTTCGAGAAGAATATGTTACATATGGACAGTATGATAGTGGGACGGCGTATGAACGCACTAAAGAATTGTTAGAAGAGCAAAAAGATATTACGGCGATTTTCTGTACATCAGATATCATGGCTATTGGTGTAGCGAAAGCTATATTTGATAAAGGGCATAAATTAGGTGAAGATATTTCACTTATTGGATTTGATGGTATGGATGTAGCAAAATATTATGAGCCATCTATTGCAACAGTAAAACAACCTAAATATGAAATGAGTAATCTAAGTGTGGAGCTACTCCTTAAATTATTAAATGGGGAAGCTAAGCACCAACATATTATATTACCTGTAGAATTAGTCCAAGGAGGCTCTTGTTGCAAACGTAATTAAATAGTAATTAGATGGGGACAGGTCTCTAAAAGTGTGGTTTAAAGAAGGGGACAGGTCTCTAAAAGTGATGTCAACATCATTTTTAGAGACCTGTCCCCTTCTTTTTGATGTTTTTTGCATATTTTTTTTAGGACTACAAATAATTGTTATGTATATGCAGTAGTTTATGTAGAGGAAAGGGGTATAAAAAATGAGCCGGATAAATAATATTTTTTCTGTTTATATAGATGTAGTGATGTTGTGTATCGGTTTGTATATGGCTTTTGTACAGGGAACGAACTTGATACAAGTAGAACATATGGAACGAGAATCTAGGATTGTTAAAGTAATGGGCTGGATTTATATTGTGGTTTCTATTATTGGATTTATTATATTAGCAATATTTTAGCGTGATATAAGTAGGAAGGAGATAGTATGAAAAAGAAGGAAGACCCAACAAATGTAGTGAATGTGGAAGATCCTTATCATGATAGAGAGAATAAAATAGATATTCCATTATCATTGGATCTTGATGTAAATATAAAAAATGTAAATATACTTTTTGAAAACTGCATGGATGTCGTTAAGCGAGAAGTAGAGCTGGGTACGGATAAGAAAATTAGAATTTATGGTGTTTATACAGATGGGCTAATTAATAGGGATATATTAGAGAAAAGTTTGCTTGGTGTAGCATTTGAATATAAGAATTTAGAGGGAGAAATTGATGATAGTAGGACACCTACTCAAATTATCATGCAACATTTTTCTGCTACTTTTGATGTAAAAGAAGTAGATAAAATGGATGATTTAGTTACAGCAGTCTTATCTGGGGATAGTGCTATATTTGTAGATAAATCTACTAAGGGATTAGTGATAGCAACGCGTGGATGGCCAGGTAGGAGTATTGGTGAACCGAGCACAGAAAGTGTTGTAAGAGGACCTAGAGATGGATTTACTGAAACAATTAGGTTCAATACAGTGCTTGTTCGAAGACGTATTCGTGATACAAAGCTTAAATTTAAAATGATGAGCTATGGTACAAGGAGTAGGACAGATATAGCGATTGTTTATATGGAAGACATAGCAAAACCTGAACTTGTAGAGGAAGTAACTAATAGGTTAGATAAGTATGTAATTGATGGCGTTTTTGACAGCGGTTATATTGAACAACTAATAGAGGATAGCTGGAAGAGTCCGTTTCCACAAACACAGGCAACAGAAAGACCTGATAAGTTTGCATCGAGTTTATTAGAAGGAAAAGTAGGAATTTTGGTAGATACATCGCCTTTTGGGCTTATTGTACCTGCAACGTTAAATTCATTTTATCAAGCATCAGAGGACTACTATCAACGTTGGCAAATTATGAGTTTTATAAGGATACTGCGTTATTTGGTTTCATTTTTATCATTTACATTACCTGGATTGTACATTGCAACTTTAAATTTTCAGCCAGCTATGCTACCAACACCTTTTGCTGTCTCTATTGCTGCGTCGCGGGAGGGCGTATCATTTTCAACGGTAGGGGAGATTGTGGTGATGGAATTGATATTTGAACTGTTTCGGGAAGCAGGAATAAGGGCGCCGGGAGCGATAGGACATGTTATTGGACTCGTTGGTGGTATTGTTATTGGGCAAGCAGCTGTAGATGCTAATATTGTAAGTCCAATGATTATTATCATTATTTCACTTACAGCTATTTGTACATTTGCAGTGCCAGACTATAGTTTGACATCTGCTTTTAGATTGATTCGTTATATGTTTATTGCACTTTCAGCTTTTTTAGGATTATATGGATTCTTAATTGCATTTTTAATTATGCTCATTCATCTATCATCTCTTGAAAGTTTCAAGGTGCCATACCTTTCACCATATAATACTTGTGATCGTAATGAATTTAATGATTTAAAGGATACAATTCTTAGATTTCCTACATTTATGCAAACAATTAGACCTATTTATGCAAGGTCAAATCAAAGACGCCGTTTACGAGTAAAAGGGAAAAATGTACAGGATGTGCCTCCAGGACCTAATAGTGGCACTACTAATGGTCAAGTGGGTGAGAGAAAGGAGAGGAAGTAGATGTTTTCGCATAATGGGAAGATATCAGTGAGGCAAGTAGAGATATTTCTTATACTTCAAATGCTAAATACAGCAATATTGTTTTTGCCAAAGATTGCAGGAAGATATGTGGGGAGAAATGGATATATACTTCCCATTTTAGCTATTATACCTGGGATTATATATATATATTGTATAGATGCTCTTACAAGGCAATTTCCAAAAGAGACGTTAGTGGAATTTGCACCTAAAATTGTTCCTTCATTTATTGCTTATATTATATTAATTTTATTTGCAATAAAAATTGCTATTACAACGGGCCTTGAAGTAAGGATGTTGGGGGAAATGGTATCAGAAGTATTATTGCCCAAGACACCATTGCAAGTTATTATTTTAGTAATGCTCTTTACAGTAGCATATCTTGTAAAGTCAGGGATTGAAGCAACGGGAAGAATGGCAGAAGTGCTTATTTACTTTGTGGCTATACCTCTTATCCTTGTTTTTGTATTGATTGTGCCGCATGCAGAATATAAACAGCTTATGCCGTTTTTTCAAACTAATTTAAGAGGAATAGGGCTAGGGACATTTGTTGTGAGTCTAGCATTTTCACCTATTGAATTTATGTTAATGATGTCTGGACTCATGCAAAAGCCTAAGAAGGCTAAGCGGACAATGCTAGTGGCAGTAATTACGATAGGAGTTGTTGAAGCAATTATTGTGCTTTTAACGTATACAGGTGTTGGATTTAATGAAGTACAACGTCAAGTATGGCCGGTTTTAACGCTTATGCAAAGCATTAGTTTATCTAGCTCAATTATTGAAAATCAAGAGATTTTGATGATGACTGGATGGATATTAAGTATTTTTATGTATATCAGTGCAGGTATTTATTTTACTTCATTAATAGGGAGTCGGAGTTTGAAATATCAAAGGGAAAATGTGTTTATACTACCTCTTGTACCAGTTATTTATTTTATAGCAATGATTCCCGAAAATTTGGTTGCAGCTTATGATTATTATAATAGATTCCAACTTTATTTTGGAATATGGTTTTTATTGCCTATTCCTCTGATATTGGCGCTTATAGCTAAGGGGAAAAGGAGGAGTTTAGATGCAAAATAAATTAAAATGGTTACCTATTTTATTAATGCCTTTTTTATTAACAGGCTGTTGGGATAGTGTTGAAATTAATGAGAGAAATGTAGTCTTAGAAGTAGCTATAGACAAAAATAAAGATGCAGATCAAAGTCAACCTATTCATAAGCGGGATAGCTATCAGATAACCTACACTATTCCGGATATAGGAAAGCTTTCAGGTGAGGATAGCCTTGCAAAGGATGTAAAAACAGCAATCGTGACAAAAAGTCCAACGGTAGAGACGAGTGTAGATGAGGTGGAAAGCAAGTCTCAAAATACAATTACTTTTAGTCATACACAGGCTATTGTATTAGGTGAGGAACTTTTAAAGGATCCCGAACTTTTTAGAGGTGCAGTAGATGGTTTAATGCGAAACATGCAGATAAGTCGTGACACAGATATTTTAGCAGCCCAGGGAGAAGCAGGGGAATTAACACAAGGGGAAAACCCTCAGAATCCAATTTTAGGCTTATATATTATGAAATATTTCAATAACACAGAGCGCCCTGTAAGTTATGCTAAAGAACAAATTGCAGGTAATATGATAAAAGAGCTACAAGATACTAATATTACAACCATTCCACTTATTAGCACGGATGAAAAAAAGGATATTGAAATTGGTGGGGCCGCACTTATAAAAAATTATGAGTTAGTAGATTTCATAGGTAAAGATGTTGTGCGTGGTGAGTTGTTTGTAGAAGGAAAAATTAACCAAGTACCTATTGTTGTTGAGTATAAGGGGGTTCCCTTAACTTATGTGATAGATAAGGAAAACTCTAAAATTACATTTAATAATAATGGAAGTGAACTAGTAGCCAATATAGAAATACTAACAGAAGGGAATATTACGGAATATATCTCAACTAGTACAAAAAATATATTTAATATGGAAGATATTAATGAAATAATAACATTATTACAAGAAGAAATAAGGCATCAAGTCATGGTGGCTGTTAACAAATCTAAGGAACTAAACACAGACTTTCTAAATATAGGCTTACAAATGTACAGAAAACACCCTAAACAATGGCAAAACTATGCGCCAAATTGGAATGAACAAGGCTACAAAAACTTCCCAATTCAAGTTCAAATAATCCCAACTATCAAAAATACCGGAATAATGGATTAGGGACAGGTCTTAAAAAATGGTGTTATACGAATGGGGACAGGTCTCTAAAATTGGTCTTTAAAATTGATGTTTTAAGAGGTGAGGTGATTAGAAGGAGGTATGATGGGCAATACTTGCATTAAAAAAGGAGTATGCGCATGCCAAGGGTACGTAGGGAGAAATGTCCAAATAGCATATATCATCTTATTGTAAGAGGTAACAATCGGGAAAATATTTTTAGAGATTATATGGATCGTGAAGTTTATTTGAATCGAGTAAAACATTATAAAGAGAAGTTTCAAATGGAGATATATGCATATTGTATGATGACTAACCATGTGCATTTAGTGGTTTATGATAATGGACAGGATATTTCTAAGTTTATGCAGGGGCTTAATTTGAGCTATGCTATATATTTTAATAAAAAATATGATCGATGTGGGCATGTGTTTCAGGGGCGCTTTACAAGCGCGATGATAAAGACTGATGATTATTTTATTCATGTATCAAAATATGTACATTTAAATCCTGTAAAGGCAAATATTGTAGCGGATGCAATAGAGTATAATTGGTCTAGCTTTAAGTATTATATGGAGAATCAAGATAGATGGGGAATTGTGAATACAGAGCGTATATTAAAGTATTTTTCTGATGATTTTGGTGAGGCGAGAAAGCTATATTTAGAATATATTCATAATGGAGAAGATATGGATGAGGCTGAAGTAGCTATTGCACTTGAGACACTTCATGAAAAGCAAGAGATTCAAGGAACTAAAAAGGAAAGTAGTATAAGTGTTAGTATCAAAAAGGTTTTTGAGGTAATAGAGCGGGAACTTGAGATTCATAGATTAGATCTTATGAGACGAAACAATAGAAGTCAGGGGAGTAAACGAGATATTTGTATTTATTTAATGGCATTAACGACTAGATTATCTTATAAAGAATTAGCAGATATATTTTGGGTAAAACCTGCAGCTATAGGCAGTAGTATTAAGAGAATGGTGGAAAAAATGGTTTTTGATAACGAAATTTTACACCGAGTAGATAGAATGAGAGATTTAATAATGAATTAGAAATAAAGACTTCAAATAATATATTTTGATTCAAAACTATAAATGAGTTTAAAAATATGCATAACTTATCTCAAATATGGCAAGTATTAAATTAGAAAATATATTATATTTGGAGGGAACGGTAATGAGGAGATTAAGTCAGTTGTGGGGAGACGCACAAATTAGAAATAAAATGATATATATGATTGTATTAGTTTTAGCAATTGTCGTATGCGTGGGCACAGCAGCTATTACAATCTATACAGAAAAGGTAAGTCAGACACTATCTGAAAGTATACTTCGTTTTCATGTAGTAGCTAACAGTGATACTACAGAAGATCAGTTGTTAAAACAGCAAGTAAAAGACGAGATTATAGCATATATGGAACCTTTATTAAAAGATGCTAAAGATGTTGAGGAGAGCAAGGTATTTATTCAAACGCATACAAATGAAATTGCAGATGTGGCTAAAAATGTAGTTAATAAATGGGGAAAAGATTATGATGTTAGGGTGTTTTTAGATAAAGCTAACTTTCCAACTAAGTCTTACGGAGATGTTGTTTTACCTGCGGGAGAATATGAGGCATGTAGAGTTATTATAGGTGAAGGAAAGGGACAGAATTGGTGGTGTATTATGTTTCCTCCTTTATGCTATGTGGATGCAGCTACAGGGGTAGTACCTATAGAAGGGAAAGAGGAATTGCAAGAACAATTAACGCCAGAGCAATATGACCTTATTTGTAAAGAAGATAAGCCATATGAGATTCGCTTTAAAATTGTAGATACAGTAAACTCTCTTTTACACAAGGAAAATTATAAAGAGGCAGAGGTGCATTAAAGTTTTAAAGTTAAAATATGGGTTGTGTGGTTGAATAATAAATAATAACGTACTAAAATATAATAAATGACATATAGAAAAGTACTAGATAATATAGGTTCTGTAAATAGGAGGAACACGATGAAAAAGAATGTATTATTATTATTTGGAGGATGCTCATCAGAACATGAAGTATCACTTAAATCAGCTACAACTATTTTAACTAATATTGATAAAACTAAATATGAAGTACATCCAGTAGGAATTACTAAAGAAGGTAAGTGGTTATTATACAAAGGCAACGATTTAGACCTTACTAAAAACGGATGGCAAACAAATGGTATTCCAGCAATTCTTAGTCCAGATGCTACACAAAAATGTTTATGGATTTGTAAAGAAGGTAATACAGAACAAATTAAAATTAACATTGATGTAGTATTCCCAGTATTACATGGTAAAAATGGAGAAGATGGAACAATTCAAGGGCTTTGTGAGTTAGCACAGATTCCATTTGTAGGTTGTGGTGTATTAGCTTCAGCTGTTTCAATGGATAAAGCATTTACTAAAATAGCGGTAGCAACAAAGGGTGTTCCTCAAGCAAAATATGTAATTGTTAAAGAAAAAGAATTAAAAGATATTCATCAAGTGGTAGAAAAAATAGAAGCTGCTTTCGACTACCCATATTTCATCAAGCCAGCTAATGCTGGTTCATCAGTGGGTATCTCTAAAGCTAAAAACAAGGAAGAGTTAGTTGATGGTTTAAGAGAAGCGATGAAGCACGATAAAAAGGTATTAGTTGAAGAAACTATTATAGGTAGAGAAGTAGAGACAGCAGTATTAGGAAATGAAGACTTAAAAGTATCAGGTGTAGGTGAAATTTTAGCAGCAGCTGAATTCTATGATTTTGATGCCAAATATAACAATGCTGAATCAAAAACAGTTGTAGATGCTGATTTACCACAAGAGACAAAAGAACAGATTAGACAATATGCAAGAGATGTATTTGATGCAGTAGAAGGAAAAGGTATTTCAAGAATAGACTTCTTTGTAAAAGAAGATGGCGGCATTATCTTCAACGAACTTAATACATTACCAGGATTTACATCAATTAGTATGTATCCAATGCTTTTTAAAGCGGCAGGTATTGAAATAACAGAACTTATAACTAATTTAATCGAGCTTGCTAGTTTATAATAAATATAGGTTTAGAATATAATAAGGTTATTTGTGATAGACTATGTACCACAAATAACCTTATTGTGTTGCAAGGGAAAAGTTAAATAGCATAAGAAATAGAAGACGAAAACATAGATATAGAGGAAGAATAGATGAGACAAGTAGAAATAAAGGTATATGATAAACAAACATATGACACACATTTTGATACAAATGAAGTAAGTTATAGTGGTCAACTTACATTTAAAAATGAAGGTATATTTATTACCTATAAAGAAAAAGAAAACAATACGACAACGATGATCAAAGCTAGAGATAATAGAATCTCAGTAAAAAGATATGGCAATATGAAAGCAGACTTGCATTTTGATAAAGAGGTGCCACATAAAACAATATATCATACACCTTATGGAGAAATGGAGATTCAAATTAAGACACATAAATGTGACACATATATTTTAGAAAAAGGGATAAAAATAGCTATCGAATATTCAATTTGGATGCAAGATAAAAAAGTAAGTGATAACGTTTACATGCTCGTAGCTAACTAAAATTAATGGGGACAGGTCTCTAAAATTGCTGTTTGAAAATAAAACAGCAATTTTAGAGACCTGTCCCCATTTTTAGTTCCTATTTTTATAAGTGGAGGACTAAGTTTTTTGAGAATTTAACCGATATATAGGACAAGGTTAGAACTATATTAGGAGGGCAGAGAGTGATGAGAAAACAATGGTGTATACTGGGTTCGATGTTATTGGCTATGAGTATGAGCGTAAATACGATGGCAGATATTCCAGTATATTATGATCAACAAGAATATACAGATGCGTTGTATGATAATTATTCAGAAGATCGAGGGATTGTTGTTGAAAATAATCCGCAATTAGGATATATAACATATAGAAATAGTAGTGGAATAACAATTACTAGAAATTATTATGGAGATGAGGTTAGTGTAGAGAAACAGCCATATTATGAGACAGAGGATAAAATTGGCTATTTAGATGAGATGTTTCCTTATTTCAAATATGACCCAAGAGATACCACGATTAGTAGTATTAAAGCTGGGGATTGTATTTATATTAGAATGGATAAGGATAAGTATATAACATATATTAGTGCTTACAATGACTATATAATGCGCTATGCTAAGGTAAATTCATTTAACTTTAATACTGAGGGTACAGCAAGTATTTTGCTTGAAGATGAAAAGGGGAATATGTACTCATATGATTTAGGGCTTTCTACACCTGTAACTAAGGGTGGCACACCATATTCAATTAGTGCGATTAAGCCTGGAGATTGGGTTAAGGTGCTCGTTTCTCAAAAGATATTAGGTGAAGGAATAATAGAAGAAAACATTGAAGAAGTTGTAATTGACAACGATACGCGTATTATCTCTAATATTTATAGAGGACAGGTGACTTCTGTTGATAAGTATAAAAATGTATTGAATTTAAAGAATGCACAACCTTTAGGAAAGTTAACATGGGGAAGTTATAACAATCTATTAAGCCTAAATATTGACCCACAAAATATAAAATCATACTTAATAGGTAATCAGGTTTCTTTAGATTACGTAAGTAGAAATCTAAAAAATGCTTCTGGATATGCTTATGTAGCTGCTGAAAATTACAAAGGCAAAGAATCAGCTATTAAGCTTAACTTCCAAAGCAAGCTTCAAAATACATTAGCCCCATCAACAGTAACATATGCTTCTTCTGGCGTGATTAAGTTATTATCCGGTGAAACATTATATGTTGCTGAAGATGCTATTATTGTAAGAGATAATAAATTAGTAGAATCACATAACATTATGGTAGGTGATGTATTACAAGCAGTAGTAACTGGTGAAAACAAATTAGCAGTAGCCCAAATATCATCTGATTTAACAACTGCTTCATTGGAGGTATTTAGAGGAAGAATTAAGAAAATCACAGATAGTGAAGAATTCCAATTTGAAACATTCTCATTATTGGATGACAATACATGGTACTTCCATCCAACACCACGTACATTTTCAATTGACCCAGATACTAAATTCTATAATAAATCAGGACTTGTTGAAGATGGTATTGAAAAATTCTTAGCATATGGGGAAGACTCTGAAATCGGAAATGTTTACACAGTAGTAGCAATTGGAGATAAAGCATATATGATTATCGATATGCCATACATAACTAATGTAGCTAAGGGACAGGTCTACAAAGTTGATGGTGAAAACATTAGCATTAAGGATGTATATTATTATCATAAATCACAGAAAAAATGGTTGCAGTATAGTAATAAGAACGTAGGAGCGACTATTGAATTACAACCTAATAGTGTGATTATTAAGGATGGTAAGGTTGTTTCAGCCAAGAGTTTAGAGAAAGGTGATATTATTAGTGCTATGATAGAAACTAATCTAAAAGATACAGAGGGTAGTGTACCAGGTTATATTATAGTCGTAGAAAATTAGGAGGAGCCAATGAAAAAAATATTTGCATTATGCATAAGCTTTATATTAATGGCTAGTTCTGTTTATGGTGCAGAAGGTGAGATGGGATACTTTGGTGGTATTAGTTCGGGAATTAAATTACCAACATCAACATCTTTGGCACAGGCTAGCACAAAAAGCGTTTCTAAGTATACATTACCATATAAAGAGAATATTTATCTTTCAGGTAAAGCAGAAACAGTAGAGGGAACGATTGAGATTAAACCAGGCAAAGAAATGGATAAGGAAGCTGGAAGTGGAAGTTATACAGAAACATATGTAATGAGAGCGCAAAATGCTGGAAATACAGCTAGAGTTACGAGAACAATTACATTTGACACACAATATACATATGATTCAAATTTGAAACAAGCTACAAAGGTATCAAAAGTTAAAAAGTGGAGTGAAATAGTTACTGTAAATGGTAAAACATATAAATTAGATAGTGATAAATCTAGTTATACTAAAAGTATATTAGAAGATTATACACCAGGAGTTTTATATTATAGAGGTGATATCCAATATGATGCAGTATATACTTCAGGAAATGATACACAAGTAACAGTATCAGTTAACGGTCCAATTTACGGATATGATCAAGCTTTTGCAAAATCAGAAACTCAAAGAAGAACTATTACAATAGACCTTGGTAATGGAGATGGATATGCAATAGAGGAAACTCCGACATATACAGTTCATAGAGACATTCAATATGATAGTAATGAGCCTACTGCAATAAGTATGGCTGGAAACTATAAAGAGATTATTAGAGGTGAAGGTGTATTAAGTTATAACATATTACAAGGTAGTAAAAGTTTATATGATGATGAAATGTCAGGAATGATTAGCGTAGAAAGTACACCAACAATAGAACAACTATCTGTTCCAACGGTATTAAATCTTCAAGGACATCCGGCAGAAGCTCAGATTAAAAAAATGTATAGTATGAAATTATTTACTGATAATGCTAGTACATTTTCGGTTAATCAGGTAGTAACAAAAGGTGAATATATTAAAATGCTAGTTACAGCACTACAAATAGAGTTGCCTGAAGATACAACAAGTAAAAAGAGTTCATCTAAGAAAAAACAGACAGTAGTTTCACCATTTACAGATATAAATGAAGGTGATGCTAATTATAGATATGCAGTAGCAGCATATAATGCAGGCCTCATCAGTGGAGGCACATTTGGTGCTAATACATATTTAACACGAGAGATGATGTATATGTATAACATCCGTGCTATCGGATTAGAAAGATTAGGGTTAGGAACTATGGGTGCATATACGCCATTTGTTGATGATAATCAAATTTCATCATGGGCAAAAAGTTCACTTTATGCTGCTAGTAAGTTAGGTATTATAACTGTAAGCAACGGTTATATTTTTCCTAAAAAATATGTAACGAAAGCAGAATGTGCAGCATTTTTAGATCAATTCATTGATTATTTAAGATATGATTTACAAAAAGACTATAATGATAAAATGTTAATAGGATAATAAAAATAGGTTATTTCACACAGCGAATTGTGAAATAACCTATTTTTTATCTCATAATATTAGAGACCTGTCCCCAAGGATAAGACATCAATATTAGAGACCTGTCCCCAAGAGTAAGACATCAATATTAGAGACCTGTCCCTAAGAATTCGTGGAATTATTGGGTTAGGGTTTCTAGGGTTGAGATGAGGTTGGTTGGGGACATGGTGTTTGGCACGTTGATGCGTTTTAAACGCGAAGTTTTGAGATGTGTCCCGGGTTTTGCTAGTTTGGTGATTTGGAAGGTTACATCTTGGGAGATGAGGGTCTTGCGGGTGAAGTAGTTGTTGCGGAATTGTGGGCAAGCAACTGTGAAGACGTCACGGGTACCAAGGTTTTTTTCTAAAATACCTTTTGAGATAGAGATATGATATTTGAGATCTCTAATAGATAGTTTAGTAAATGGTGTGTGGTTGTAACCGTGTGATTCGATGTCTATGAGTCCGCTTTGTTCCATTTCTCTAGCAGCAGCGAAACCGAAGTGGCGCTCTGTATTTTGTTCTTGCATGTAATATGGGGATACAAACAAGGTAGCTGATATATTGTATTTTTTATAGATTGGATAGGCTATTGTATAGTTATTGAGATAGCCATCATCCATTGTAATTAGGATTGGTTTTTCTGGTAGTCCTGCATTGCCTTCTAGGTAGTTTTCTAGGTCGTAGAAGGTGATAGGGGTATAGTTGTTATCTATTAATGCTTTCATTTGGCTATCAAATACTTCTGTTTGTACACAGCTATTCTCATCTTCTGGAGCAACAGTATCTGCTATGGTGTGATACATGAGAATGGGAATATAGTCACCTTTATAAATTGGCGTTTGACCTAAAGGATAAGTGGCTTCAAGTCTAGGTGCACGAAGTGTAGCGTTATCATTGTTAACAATAAGATCAATGCTAGGGGCCTCGATAATTGTATCTGTATCGTTGTAGACTAATACTTTGAGTCTATTAATGCTATTTGGTAATGTGTTTGTATCAATAGTGAGTTCATAAGGGTAATAAGCTTGTACCTTGAATTGCTCTGTATTGATCCTATAATTTGCATAAGCCATGTTTTTTGCAGATTCTTTATGTGTTTTAAGTAAGGCAGAATGCGGTGATAATATGATTTCTTCTTGACCAGCAAGCATATCATAATCCTTTAATACTTGATAAGGTGATATATCTACTACTTCATTAGATTTTGTTGTAATCCAAGGCTTTGAGATAAGATGCTCATAAGTCGTAATATAGCGATTATCTAGTGATGGAAGCAGTGTAGCATCCACATCCTTTAGCCATTTGTTTCTGGTAAGTATCATATAAGGATTATAGATTGTTGTAATGCGAGGATATTCAATAGCTAAGGTATAGTAAATATAATTAAGATCTGTAGCACCATTTTTAATATCAGCAGTATAATGAGCTGGAACTGTATCATTGATGATTAATGTAGTTGAATCACTAAAGGCAGTATAGATTTGGTCTAAGACAGTTAAATCTGCAGATGAACCAATATTTATACCCACATATGATGGTGTAAGTTTTTTGTACTTATTAATAGAAGACCTACTTATTGTAGATGTTGCAGTGTTGGTAGCGTATTGAATTTTTGGATAGCATATAAGTTGAACATTTTCTAGGTTGGCATTTTTGAGTGCATCTGCTACAGCTGAAAATGTAGAAATATAAGCTTCATCAGTAATACCTGTAGTAGGCATTAAAGATAAGAAAATCGGAATATTATTTACAGATAATAATTGAAGGTCATTTAATAATTCACTTTCGTTAAAATCTGAGTTGGAAACCTCTAGAGATAAATTTAATGAAGAGGAACCTTGTAAATTACTAATAAAATCATTAGTTAGATCATGTTTATAAGGTAAAATAGGGGATAAGTTAAACACTGGGTCAGTAGATTGTATTAATTTCATGATTTCTACCGGTTTGTGGTAGCTTTTCCAAATGGGCCAAGTTATGGCTGCAGTACCTAGAATAATAAGCACTAGGATAAACGTTAAGCTAAACTTAAGCTTCTTTGTGTATAGTCTTTTTTTGTTAGAAGACATAATAACCTCCAATATAGTATAGTCTTGTTATATTATAATCTATATTTACATGAAGCTTCAATTAAACTTCAATTAAACTTCAATGAAACAAATGGGAATATATTTTAATTGATTTTAAGGCTCAAAAAATATAAAATTAAAGTTATAGTATGATTAAGATAAATACTTGTTTATGAGGGGTAAGCGAGTAATAAAAGAAGGAGGTACTTATGCAAGGAACGTTAGAAGAAGAAAAAGTTCAGCAGAAGGCGCAGCAAGTACACAGGAAATTTAGCTTAAGTAGTATCAAGAAACTTGAATTAAACTGGACATGGACTGTGATATTTGTATTAGCAATAGCAATGTTCATTACACTGACAACTTTTTATATACAGCCAGGTTCATCAAAAGCTGTTTTAAAACTAATAAAACAGCAACCACTTATATTATTAGTAAATTATTTACCACCATTATTAATGCTCACATTATTATATTTTGTAATCAATAACCTATTTTATTCAGCAGCAGTTACTAGCTTCATATTTAATGCATGTTCATTAATCAATAGACTAAAAATTGAACTCCGAGATGACCCATTTGTACCAAGAGATATACAACTTGTTCAAGAAGCAGTCAATACAGTATCAGATTTTCAAGTAGAAATAAAATATGATTTATTAGCATTGATTATACTAGCAGTTATAATGTTTTTAGTATCAGGTTATTTTGTAAAGGCAAAAAAATTACGTAGAAGTATAAGAATCATTGGCGTTATAACTACTCTTATTATGGCATTTTTAGCAAATAAATATATTTATAGTTCAAAGGTAGTATATTATGATAAGCTTCATGTAAGTAACAGAAGTTATATTACAAGAGTATTTAATGAGTTAGGATTTACATATTGCTTTTTATATAATCTTAATAGTTACCCAGTTGAAAAGCCTGAGAATTTTTCAAAAGAAGAGGTAGAAGGACTCATAAAGCAATATACAGTAGCTGATGCAGTAATGCCAGAAGAAAAGCCTAATGTGATATTTATTATGAATGAGGCATTTTCAGATATAGGGATGAGTGAGCAATTTACTTATACGGCAGAAAATGACCCATATAAATATTGGAGAGAAATTATCGCATCTGAGAATAGTATAGCTGGACATATTGTAACACCGGGATTTGGTGGAGGTACAGCTAATACAGAGTTTGATGTAATGACAGGAATGCAGACGAATATGTTAAATAGTATTCCAACATCAGCGTTTAGAGTAGTAGGTAAAAGTACACAATCGTTAGCTAGAATTTTTTCAAGAAATGATTATCAAACATTATTTATGCATCCAGGAGATAGCTGGTTCTATAATAGATATAGTGTTTATAAATACTTTGGCATGGAAGAAGAAATATTTAATGAAGCATTTAGCAAAGAAGATAAAAAAGGAAATATGATTGCTGATAGTGTACTTACCAAGCGTATTATTGAACAGTTTGAAGCACATACAGATGATGCCTCAAAAGGTCCATTGTTCTCATATATTACTTCTATTCAAAACCATATGCCATATACAACTAAGAAATATGGTGACTTACCAATAGAAGAGGTTCAAGTTTCTAAGACAATCTCACAAGAAGCAAAAGACTTTTTATCAGTTTACATGGAAGGTATTAAAGATGCCAACCAAATGATTAAGGATTTAACTGATTACTTTGAAGCACAAGATGAACCGGTGGTACTTGTATTCTTCGGAGATCATTTACCAAACTTAGGAGATAATTACTTATCTTATAAAGAACTTGGATTAAATATAGGCGATGAAACAAGTGCAGAAAATATCATTAACACTTATAGTACACCATATGTAATTTGGACTAATGAAGAAGCAGCAGAGCTTATTAATTTACAAGACAAAAAAGCAGAATTAGATTTACAAGCAGATAACAAAATTAGTGCTAACTTCTTAGGGGGAATGGTACTAGAATTATTAGGATATACAGGGCAAGATCCATATTTTGATTATATTAATGAAGTAAGAAAAGAAGTTCCAGTAATCTATAAAGAGAATTACAAAACAGCAGATGAAGGCTATACAAAAGACCTAGATGAGTATGACCAAACATTAGTGAACAACTTAAGAAACTGGGAATACTATAAGATGCGTTTTGAAAAGATAGAGAATTAAATAGAAATAAAAAGAGGGAATTTTTAATAAATTCCCTCTTTTTTTATACTTAAAAAAGTAGTAGAATAAAATAGAACATATGTTCGATAAAAAACTTGGGGAAGTCTATAGTAAAAGGGGATAAAGATTATGGAGATACAAAAAGAGATAGAGAACAAATATATAATTGGACAACCTAAAAATAGAGGAATTGTTGCAATGCCACTAGTTTTAGATTATGGAGAAAGTCACAAAGTAATAAGTCTACAAGCTAGTTCAAACTTTAAAGAAATATTAGGATATAGCTTAGAGGCATCGGAGCTAATTTTATTAAAAGAAGCATTTAAAAGGGCTAAACAAGTTTTAATCTATAGATTAAATTCAGGAGAACATGCTACCTGTAAGACGCCATGCTTAACACTCACAGCACAATATCCAGGGACAAGAGGAAATGCTCTCACCGTTTATATTGTTCCCTACAAACAATGGCAGCAAAAATGGGGACAGGTCTCTAAAAGTGGCGCTGAAGAAGAGTGGGGACAGGTCTCTAAAAACGGGGTTGAAGAAGAAAGGGGACAGGTCTCTAAAAGTGGCGTTGGAGAAGAAAGGGGACAGGTCTCTAAAAGTGGTGTTGAAGAAAAATGGGGACAGGTCTCTAAAAACGGGGTTGAAGAAGAAAGGGGACAGGTCTCTAAAAGTGGCGTTGGAGAAGAAAGGGGACAGGTCTCTAAAAGTGGTGTTGGAGAAGAGAGGGGACAGGTCTTTAAAAAGGGTGTTAGATATGTGGTTGTAACGAGGTTGCAGGGGGAGGTTGTAGATTGGCGGGGGGTTAATGAAATAGGAGAATTAAAGGAGAATAGTTATGTGAGGTTTGAGGTGGGGAATAAATTGTGGGAAGTGGATGATGTGATGGAGTTTAGGCTTGATGGTGGGATGGACTATAAGGTGAGTAGTAAGGAGTGGGAAGGATTCCTTGAGACAATTAGGCGATATGAATGGCGGGCTATGGCTATTGCGACGGAGGAGAATAGGGTGAAAAGGAAGGTGACTGAATTTATAAAGGGATTAAGGGAAGTAGAAGGCAGAGGTGTATATGCGGTGATGGCTCATTATGGAGAGGCTAATCATATGGGCGTTATATCTGTTGCGAATGGGGTGAAGCTTGCAGATGGCATGCAGTTAACGAGGTATGAGTGTACTGCATGGATGGCCGGTGTAGTGGCTAGTGCTGGGCTGAGGCAGAATGAAGCGCAGTTTATATACGAGGAAGCTGTGGAAGTGGATAAAAGATTTAATAAAGCACAGGTTAATAAGTTGATAGAAGATGGCCACATTGTATTTGTGAAGCGTAGTAATAAAATCGGTATTGCAGAGGACATAAATACGTTTAAGAAATTTACACCTAAATGGGGAGAAGCCTACCATAGAAATGCATTTGTGAGGATGATAGATGTTATGAAGTATGATTTTCATAGGATGATGAAGATTTATTATTTAGGGAGTATCAAAATGGGAAAAAGCATGCAGGAAAGTAAGTCGTGTTTTAAAGAAATATGTGTTAGATATATGGAAATGCTACAAAGCAAGCATGTGTTTGTTATACCAGGTGAATCCTGTTACGGATATAGAAGTATTTTTGGCAGAAGACATGAGGGGCGTAGATATAAGCTTGGTTTTAAAAGATAGTGAGATAGATAAGAAGACATATGTAAGCATTTTATATAATAAATTCATAGGATAAAGTTAAAAAATAAGATATAAATATTATAAGAATGTTAAATTTGTTAAGCAATTGATGGAAAAATAAACTTGTGTTTAATAAACTTGCAGCTTATAAATATCAAGGCCTAGGGCCTTGTTTTTTTATAAATATATACGTTACAAAAATGTAAATAACATATGAAAATACGTCGATTCCAAGAAATGGGTGTTGAAAAAGGAGCTAGGCCCACGCTATAATAAGCACATGGAGCACGGGAGTGTTCGAAAACGCAAAAGACAATTAGGGATTAAAAAAGTATTACGAAATATTACAGAAATATTAAAGTACATAAGCACATAAGTTGCTTATTAAATATAACAACGCACCATACCTCCCTAGAAGTATGTGTCTTTGCGAAACTTATAACTAACAATAACTTAAAACACACACCATATTAGGAGGCTTATATAATATGAAATTACGTCAAAAATTAGCAGTAGTTCTTGCATCAGCAATGGTAGTTACAGCTGTACCAGTAGTAACAATGGCTGCTTCAACAAATAGCTTAGTAAAAGAAACAGTAAAGGTACCTGAAAACACAGTTACAACAGCAAACTCTTTAAAAATTAACTTTAAAGATAACAATGGTTCAGCAAACGAAGTATTCTATTTAAAACTTACAAATGCTAAATGGGATGCAGATTCAGTTGCACAATTCGCACCAAAATATGCTAAAGATGCATCAGGTAATGCTGTAAGTTCATACGAAATTCAAAATGATTCAACAGTAAAAGTAACAGTTGATAAAACAGTTGCAAAAGACGCATCATTAACATTCCCAATTTTAGCAGAAGTTGAAACAGGAGATGCAGCAGTAGAAGTTGTTTCTATGGGTGGTTCAACAACAGTATCTAAAGGTTCATTCGTATTCGCTACAACAAGTGAAGCTACAGTAGATGTAACAGTAGGAACAACAATTCCAACATTCTACACAACAGGTGAAATCGCAGATATCGTAATCACAGAATCAATGACAGATGCTTTCAAAAACTTAGATGGCAAAAACAAAATCGAAATCGAACTTGACAACAGCGACTACAAATTCGTAGACGGTACAGGTGAAGTTACATTCGAATACGGATTCTCAGGAAAAGGAAATGACGCAGCTAAAGTAGCACTTAAAGCTGATGGAGATGTTTTAGAAGTTACATTACCAGCAGATCTTAAAGCTGATGGAATGGGTCAAATCAGAATTTCTGGTCTTCAAGTAACAACTAAAGAAAAAGCTCCAGAAACAGGTGATTTCACAGTTTCTATCTACGGTGACAAAACAACAACACAAACAGGTGTTAAAGTAGCTGAAATCACATCATACGGTAGTGAAGTTACAATTGACAAAGCTGATAAAGTAGAAATCAAAGCTGGTCAAACAAAAGATGTTAAATTCACACTTGCTGAAACAGAAAAAACATCATTCGTTAACGGTCGTGAAGTAGAATTCGTATTAGACAAAGGTTACATCATGGACCAAGTAGAAACAAACGACAAATATGATGAAGCAAAAACAATTGAAGCTGTTAAAAAAGCTGTAACATTAACAAATACAGTAGCTAAAAAAGACTTAACAATCACAGACGTTGTTATTAAAGATGAAAAAGTAGTTGGTTTCACAGCAGTTATGGCAGCTACAGATAGCAAAGATAAAATCGATGTTAAAATGCCAATCATCGCTGGTCTTCAAGAATCAGGTGATGTAACAGTTGCAATTTCAGGTCGCGCAATGGCTGAAGAAGTAAAAGCTGTAATCACAACAATCAATGATGTATTCGCAGTAAATTCAGAAGCAGCTGTACTTAAAGTAGGTCTTCAAGGACAAACAGCTGGTAAAATCACAGTAAAAGAAGCTGACAAAGCTATGTTAGCTACAAACAAAAAAATTGAAATCACAGTTCCAGTAGAAAGCGGAATCACAGTAACAGATGCTCCAGAAGTAAAAGTTACAGAAGGTGACATCCAAATCGGTGATGTAACATACAAAAAATCACAAGATGGAAAATCTGTAATCGTAACAGTTCCAGTTAAACGTGCTTCTAAAACAGCTTCTACAATCGAAATTGCTAACTTTGGTTTCACAGTAGATAGAACTGTAGCAGAAGGTAAATATGATGTAACTCTTGGTGGAGATGCTCTTACAACAACAGGACAAACACTTGAATTAGATGGATTCTTAACAGTAGGTACACCAAATACAGAAGATTTAGGTTCTAACGGATTAGCTAAAGGAACATCAACATTCGTAATCGGTGAAAACAAATACACAGTTAACGGTGTAGAAAAAGAAATGGATGCTAGATCATACGTTCAAGATCCAGGATTTACAATGGTACCAATGAGATATGTTGCTGAAGCTTTCGGAGTAACAGGAAACAATGTATTATTCTCAAACGGAGTAACAACAATCTTCGCTGGAAATAGAACAATCCAATTAACAAATAACAGTGATGTTGCAGTAGTAAACGGTGTTCAAGTAAAAATGGCTACAAAAGTAGTTATCAAAGAAGGTAGAACATACGCACCAATCGGTGAAGTAGCTCAACTTCTTGGCGTAAGCAAAGCTTGGGATAACACAACAAAAACAGCTACATTCACAAACAAATAATTAAGCCATATAACAAACTAGTAATTGTTTATTATAGAGAAAAGAGGATACATTTGTATCCTCTTTTCAGATTGTTGACAAATGAATTTTCCCAAAATAAACTCACAAATTAAGTGAGGATTATTCAAGAAAATCTATTAAAATAGGGGTAAAAAGAGCAGTTTAGGTCCATTTTTACCTCTGTTTTCTATTTCTAGACTAGTAAAATACTATGGAAAAGTTAATTGTCTACAGCCTGAAAGAGGATACATTTGTATCCTCTTTTTTAAAAGTAGATAATAAATTTTGAATAATGGAAAATATAACAATAATTTACAGGAAAGTTACAAGTTTGATATAAATATTGCATAAGATACATAATATGGATATAATAGTTAATACATGGTACAAAATGCCTAATATTGGTAAAGTTTTTAAGGGTGCCATTTAAAACTATACATCGGAGGAATAGACAAAATGAAATTACGTCAAAAATTAGCAGTAGCTCTTGCTTCAGCAATGGTAATCACAGCAGTACCAGTTGTAACAATGGCTGCTTCAACAAATAGCTTAGTAAAAGAAACATTAAAAGTTTCTAAAAATCAAGTTACAACAGAAAACTCTTTAAAAATTAACTTTAAAGATAACAATGGAACAGATTCAGAAGTATTCTACTTACAACTTACAAATGCTACATGGGATGATGAAGCACTTGGAAAATTTGTTCCATCAACAATGAAATACGAAAAACAAAATAGCACAACTGTAAAAGTAACAGTTACAGCTGATGCAATTAAAGATGCAAAATCAAATACATTAGCATTCCCAATCTTAGCTAAAGCTACAGGTGGAGATGCTACAGTAGAAGTTCTTTCTATGGGTGGTGCTACAACAGTATCTAAAGGTTCATTCGTATTCGCTACAACAAGCGAAGGTTCAGTAGAAGTAACAGTAGGAAAAACAATTCCAACATTCTACACAACAGGTGAAATCGCAGATATCATTATCACAGAATCAATGGCAAAAGCTATGGCTAACATTGAAGAAGGTAAAAACGTAATCGAACTTGAAATTGACAACAGCGGATACAAATTCGTAGACGGTACAGGTAAAGTTTCATTCGAATACGGTTTCTCAGGAAAAGGTAACACTGAATCACAAGTAAAATTAACAGCTGATGGAGATGTTTTAAAAGTTACATTACCAAACAACCTTAAAGCTGATGGAATGGGTCAAATCAGAATTTCTGGTCTTCAAGTAACAACTAAAGATAAAGCTCCAGAAACAGGTGATTTTACAATCTCTGTATATGGTGACAAAACAAAAACACAAACAGGTGTTAAAGTAGCTGAAGTTGCATCATACGGAAGTAAAGTAACAATCGCTGATTCTGATAAAGTAGAAGTTAAAGCTGGTCAATCAAAAACAGTTAAATTTACACTTACAGAAACAGAAAAAACATCATTCGTTAATGGACGTGAAGTAGAATTTGCATTAGACAAAGGTTACATCGTGGACCAACAAACAACAAATGACAAATATGATGAGCAAAAAACACTTGAAGAAGTTAAAAAAGCTGTAAAATTAACAAATACAGTAGAAGATAAAGCTTTAACAATTACAGATGTAACAGTTGAAGATAAAAAAGTAGTTGGTTTCACAGCAGTTATGGTAGCTGGAGAAAAAACAGATAAAATCGAAGTTACAATGCCAGTTGTTGGTGGAATTCAAGAATCAGGTGATGTAACAGTAACAATTTCAGGTCGTGCAATGGCTGAAAAATTAACTGCTGTAATCACAAAAATCAACGAAGGTATTAAAGTATCTACAGAAGCTGCAGTACTTAAAGTAGGTCTTCAAGGACAAGAAGCTGGTAAATTAACATTAACAGAAGCTGATAAAGCTATGCTTACATCTGGTAAAGATATTGAAATTGCAATTCCAGTAACAAGTGGAATTACATTAAAAGCTACTCCAGAAGTAAAAGTTACAGAAGGTGATATCCAAATTGGAGAAGTTACATATGCAAAATCAAAAGATGAAAAATCTGTAATCGTTAGAGTTCCAGTTAAACGTGCTTCAAAAACAGCTTCAACAATCGAAATCGCTAACTTCGGTTTCACAGTAGATAGAACTGTAGCAGAAGGTAAATATGATGTAACACTTGGTGGAGACGCTCTTACAACAACAGGACAAACAATTAAATTAGAAGGTTTCTTAACAATTGGAACACCTAACACAGAAGATCTTTCAGCATCTAACGGTTTAGCTAAAGGTACAGCTAAATTCGTAATCGGTGAAGCTACATACACAGCTAACGGTACAACAAAAGCTATGGATGCTCAATCTTACATCCAAGATCCAGGATTCACAATGGTTCCAGTAAGATACGTTGCAGAAGCTTTCGGTGTTAAAGCTAACGATATCTTATTCTCAAACGGAACAGCTACAATCTTCGCTGGTAACAGAACAATCCAATTAACAGCTGGTAGCAACGTAGCTATCGTTAATGGTGCATCTGTAACTATGGGAACAAAAGTAGTAGTTAAAGAAGGTAGAACATACGCTCCAGTTGGAGAAATCGCTAGAATTCTTGGAATCTCTACATCATGGGATTCAGCTACAAAAACAGCTACATTCGAAAACAAATAATATTTATTTGATAAATGAATAAAGCACAAAAAGCAGTCCGTAAGGGCTGCTTTTTTGTACTTATTATCTGGTATTTATCATAAGGTAAAAGAGAATATTGAAATATAAAACTAACTTAGTCCAAGATGTAGTAGTAAAGTATCCTATATAAATGGTATAATTAACTAAAAACTCTTACAATTGTGGCGGGAAATATAAATTCTAAGAAGACATATTTATAGAGAAACCAACTATAACTCTAAATTATACATCACATAAATAGATTTCTCCCAATGATTTTACATAGCTATAACATAATGATTAACTAAAATTTATAACTGTGAAATCTATATAGAGAAACCGATTATAAACTAACAAAAACTATAAAAATAAAAGGAGCGAAAATAGTTATGAGCAAACGATTAAGAATGAGTATTATAATTGCAGCACTATGCTTAGGGGTTATGCCGTTACAAGCGCAATCTGAGGCAGCACTTACAAGTAGTGTGGAAAATGTTAAAGAAGGTAGCACATGGACAGATAAAGAAGAAGCACCAGGACTTAAAATTACAATCAAAGATGCCTACAAACGTGCAGGAAAAACAGAAAAGATTATCTTAAAGTTAGACAATGCCGTATGGGCAGATCGCAATGGGACAAGTGTGCAGATTTATGATGCCAAGAATATTGATGCATATAAAGTGGCATTAATGAGCAGGGGTGAAGATTGTCTTCAACTTAATGTAGATATTCCAAGTGATATAGAAGAAGGAGATGAAGTAAGTTTTGTAGTAGCACTTATGATAGAAGCTAGGGATAAAGAAGTAAGTGTAGTTGTTGAACCAGGAGATGAAAGTGAACTTATTAGTACACAGAAGGTATTAGTTGGTGCACAAAGAGAAAGGAAGGTTACCTGGGAAGTTGAAGATATTCCATCTATGAAAAAAGAAGGAACTATTGCACCGATTACTTTTACAGAACTACGCCCTTATATTATAGAAGATGAAATTGAAATTACTTTAAAATTACAAAATACGAATTTAGCTTTTGGGGATTTTGATTATATCAGTGAAAAAGTTCATTCTGATGATACAGATTATGAATTAAATTCAGATGACTACATAACATATGGCGGTGGTTTTGCAGGAATGAATACAACTGTAATGTTAAAAAAGATTAATAATGATGATAAAACAATCATTTTTAAAGTTAAAGGTGGCAATACCTCAGAAGTAGGAAGCATTACACTTAAAAATATTCCAATCATCAATAAGTCATCTAATGTTCAAGAAGAAAGCGTACTCTTGACCTTAGAGGGAGATGCTATAGTTGATACCAAAAAAGACATTGTAGTAGGATATATTAAAACAAAAACATCAGAAGAAGAACAAGCAGAGCAAGATGCAATAATTGCAGAAGAAGAAAAACAGCAAACAGAAAAAGAAAAGAAAAAAGGCATTCAGTTCACAGTAGGCAAAAATTATTATAGTGTTGATGGTGAGCAATATGAAATGGATGCAGCAACCTTTGTACAAGAACCAGGATATATTATGGTACCGCTTAAATATGTTGCTTTAGCTCTTGGTGTATATGAAGAAGATATTCAATATAATAATGGGATGATTTATTTCAAGTATGGCAATAAAACAGTAGAACTTCGCGTAAATAGTGATGTAGCAACTGTTAATAGAGTAAATATCCCAATGGATGCACCTATTGTCGTGAAAGATGGCAGAAGTTATGCACCAATAGGCGAGGTAGCTAGATTACTAGGATTAAGTAAAGCGTGGAACAATGCAGAGAAGACTGCTACATTTGGCGGAGACTATTAAGTTATTAGAAATAGCGAAAAGCTAGATTAAAGTTTGAATTGATAACATAGTGTTAGTTGCTTTGTCTCCGCGAATGATGTGAATAAATCGATAAAAAGAAGTTGACCTAAAGAAATGGTATTAATGCTCTTAGGTTAACTTCTTTTTATATGCACATATACAAATAAATGGATATACTGGAATAAAATAGAAAGAAAAATATTTTAATTCATTTTCTTTCGACATTATGTTACAAAAATATTACATTTTGAAATTAAAATTGACTTAGAATAGTTAAATATATATAATCAATTTTGAGTTAATGATTATACAACTAGGAAACATAATTCGAAGGGAGAATTTATAGATGAAATTACGTCAAAAATTAGCAGTAGTTCTTGCGTCAGCTATGGTAGTAACAGCTGTACCAGTAGTAACAATGGCTGCTTCAACAAATAGTTTAACAAAAGAAACACTTAAGGTTAAAAAAGAAGTTGGGTTCTATGAAGCTTCAACAGCAAATGCTTTAAGAGTAAAATTCACAGATCATATCAGTGGTGATGAAGTATTCTACTTAGATCTTGATAACGCTAAATGGGATGAAGATGTATTAGCAGAAGCAGCTGCAAACGAAGGATTTGTTACAGTATCAGGTGGATACCAATTCACATCTAATGGTGCAACTGTTAAATATGAAAGACAAAATGATAATACAATGAAAGTTACTGTTTCAGATTTAGACAAATCAACATCAAACGGTGACCCAATTGTACAACTTCCACTTCTTGCAAAAACTAAAGATGGTGATGCAAAAGTATCTGTAGTAAGCAAAGGTGGTTCAACAACTGTATCTCAAGGTTCATTTGTATTCGCTACAACAGCAGAGAAAAAAATCTCTGTAAGTGCAGCTAACGATAAAGCATTCTACACAAGTGGTAAACTTGCTGATATCACAATCGAAGAAGCTTACAAAGGTGCTTTAGCAGAAGGTGCTACATTCACAATTGAATTAGCTGATAGCGACTTCAAATTTGATTCAGAATCATTCACATTAGAAGGTAAATATGGTTTCAGCGGTTACGGTTCACAAACTGTTACAGGTGAAATCTCTACTAAAGACAATGGTAAATTAACAATTACATTACCAGCAATGAAAGATAAAGATTCTGTTGGTACATTCGTAATTAAAGGTCTTCAAGTAAAATCTACAGTTAAAAATCCTGAAGAAGGTGATTTCCTTGTAGATATTAAAGGTGATGACTTAGTAGCAGAAAAAACAGACGTTAAAGTAGCTAAAGTAGCTAAATACGGTACATACATTTCAATGAAAGATGACAAAGCAGTAGATATCATTGCTGGTCGCATTGAAGATGTAGAATTCACAATTGGTGAAACAGTTGAAGATAGCATCGTTGGTGGTCGTGAATTTGAAATCACACTTGACAATGGTCACTTCGATTACAAAACATTATTAAACAAATACGGTAGTGATAAACTTGAATTAGATAAAGATGGTAAAGAAGATGAAGATCACTATGTATCAACACAATTAAACGTTGAAAAATTAATGAGTGCTGATCTTATCAAAGATGCTACATTCGAATTAAACGGTGTAGATACAGACCTCATCACAAAAATCTACTTCGATGAAGATGAAGATGGAGAAATCATTCCAGAAACATTAATCGTTGAATTAGACAAAAATGCTCAAATCAACAAAGAAGAAGACAAAATGACTTTCAAACTTCCAGTTTGCGTAGCAATTGGAAACAAAGATAAAGAAAGCGTTACTGTAAAAGCTTCTGGTCGTGCGTTAGAAAATGAAGTTTCAGTTAAAGCTGTAACAATCATCAACCCATTCAACGTAACATCTGAACAAGCTGTACTTAAAGTAGGTCTTCAAGGTCAAGTAAGCGGTACAATTACACTTACAGAAACAGACAAAGAAATGTTCTCTAAAGGTGATATCAAATTCGAAATCAAAGATAAAGATGAAAACGTTGGTATCTACTTAACAGACGTAACAGTAGAAACATCAGGCGGTGTTAAAGGTACATCATCTGAAGTAACAGAAGGTAAAAAAGGTAATGTAGTAGTTACTCTTAACAGAACTTCTAAAGAAGCTGCTTCTTTAACACTTAAAGATATGAAATTCACAACAGACAGAACAGTTCCAGAAGGAACATATGATCTTAAAATTTCTGGTACAGGTATTGATGCAGATGGTCACAGCTTAACAATCAAAGACTTCATCAAAATCTCTACATCAAATACACAAGATATCACAGCTAGTGGTTTAGCTAAAGGTACTGCTAAATTCGTAATCGGAGAAAGCAAATACACATTAAACGACAAAGAAGTAACAATGGATGCACCATCTTACATTCAAGACCCAGGTTACACAATGGTTCCAGTAAGATACGTAGCTCAAGCATTCGGTGTTGCAGAATCTGATATCTTATTCGGTAAAGGTACAGTAACATTATTCGCTGGTGAAAGAACAATTTCTTTAACATGCGGAAGCAACATTGCAGTAGTAAACGGAAACAACGTAGCAATGGCAACAAAAGTTGTAATCAAAGATGGTAGAACATTCGTACCAGCTGGTCAAATCGCTAGCTTACTTGGTATCAAATCTACATGGGATTCAGCTTCTAAAACAGCTACATTCGAAAACAACTAATAAAAACTTAGTGTTTTATGACATAAAGTAGATAGAAAAAGGCAATTCGTGAGTATACGAATTGCCTTTTTTGCGCTTGAAAATATAAAAAGGGAACATAAATATTGCGTTTGGTCAAAACAGGAGTAATATTTCCTAACATGTCACAAATATTACAGAAAAATTACAATAATCAAATACGTATTGATTTTAGGACGAGTTGTATGTAAAATGTAATCAATTAAATGAATTAATTATTTTATTAATTGTTTAAGTAAATTAAAAAATTCAAATATAATAAGGGGGATTTCAAAAATGAAATTACGTCAAAAATTAGCAGTAGTTTTAGCTAGTGCTATGGCTGTAACAGCAGTACCAGTAGTAACAATGGCTGCTTCTACAAACAGCTTAACAAAAGAAACTCTTAAAGTTAAAAAAGAAATTGGATTCTATGAAGCTTCAACAGCAAATGCATTAAGAGTAAAATTCACAGACCATATCAGTGGAGATGAAGTATTCTACTTAGATCTTGATAACGCTAAATGGGATGAAGATGTATTAAAAGAAGCAGCTAAAGCAAGTACTGACTTTAATGCAGTAGATGGAGGATATGAATTTACTTCTAATGGTGCAAAAGTTGTATATGAAAGACAAAATGATGATACAATGAAAGTTACTGTTTCTGGTTTAACAGGTAGTGACCCAATTGTACAACTTCCACTTTTTGCAAAAACTAAAGATGGTGATGCAAAAGTATCTGTTGTAAGTAAAGGTGGTTCAACAACTGTATCTCAAGGTACATTCGTATTCGCTACAACAGCAGAAAAGAAAATTTCATTAACAGTTGCTAATGATAAAACATTCTATACAAATGGTAAACTTGCTGATATCACAATTGAAGAAGCATACAAAGGTTCTTTAGCTGAAGGTGCTACATTCACAATCGAATTAGCAGATAGCGATTTCTACTTCACATCTGGAACATTCACATTAGAAGGAAAATACGGTTTCAGTGATTATGGTGAAAAACAAGTTTCTACTACTACAGATAAAGAGACAGTTGGACAAGCTGAAATCTCTAAAACAGATGATGGTAAAATCACAATCACATTACCAAAAATGCCAAATGCAGCTACAGCTGGTACATTCATCCTTAAAGGACTTGAAGTTAAATCTACAAATAAAAAACCTGAAGAAGGCGACTTCCTTGTAGATATTAAAGGTGATGATTTAGTAGCAGAGAAAACAGATGTTAAAATCGCTAAAGTTTCTCAATACGGAATCTACCTTAAAATGAAAGATGACAAAGCTGAAGATGTAAAAGCTGGTCGTATTGAAGAAGTAGAATTCGAAATTGGTGAAAATGTAGAAGATAGTATGATCACAGGTCGTGATTTTGATATCACATTAGAAAATGGTCACTTTGACTACAAAAAAATGGTAAAAGATTACTTCAAAAAAGAATCAGATCTTTTAGATGCAGCAGGTGTTAAAACAGCTAGTGACTTAGATGATGATGCTTACAAAAAAGCAGCAACAAAAATCAATTCATATTGGTTAGCACAATATATTATGGACAATGATGGTGACTGGAAAACAACAGATGCTACTCCAGGAGCTGATGATAAAAATGTATACTGTGAAGCTGAATTCGATGCAGATACAGATGGTAAAGCAATCGTAGAAACAATCACATTCACACTTGGTATGGAAGATGATGGAGATTTAGTTCAAAACAATGGTGACTGTGATAAAGTTAAATTCAAAACAAATATCTGTGTACCAGTAGATAACAAAGACAAAGAAAAAGTAACAATGAAAATTTCTGGTCGTGGTATCGAAAATGAAGCTACTACAACAGCTATCAATATCGTTAACCCATTCAATGTAACATTTGAACAAGCAGTTCTTAAAACAGGTCTTCAAGGCCAAGTAGCTGGTTCTATTGCATTAACAGAAACAGACAAAGATTGCTTCCAAAAAGGTGATATCACATTCAAAATCAAAAAAGATGATGAAGATTTCGGTATCTACTTAACAGATGTAACTGTAGAAGTATCTGATGGATTAAAAGGAACAAAATCAGATGTAACAAAAGGTAGCGCTAAAAATAATGCTAAAATCACATTAACATTAAACCGTGCTTCTAAAGAAGCTGCTACACTTACATTTAAAGATATGAAATTCACAACAGATAGAACTGTTCCAGAAGGAACATATGATCTTGAAATTGGTGGTACAGGTGTAGATGCAGATGGTCACACAATCACAGTTTCTGACTTCATCAAAATCTCTACAACAAATACACAAGATATCACAGCAAACGGTTTAGCTAAAGGTACAGCTAAATTCGTAATCGGTGAAAGCAAATACACATTAAATGACAAAGAAGTAACAATGGATGCTCCATCTTACATTCAAGACCCAGGTTACACAATGGTTCCTGTAAGATACGTTGCAAATGCATTTGGTGTATCTGATGCTGATATCTTATTCGGTAAAGGTACTGTAACAATCTTCGCTGGTGAAAGAACAATTTCTTTAACAACAGGAAGTAACATTGCAGTAGTAAATGGTAACAACGTAGCTATGGCTACAAAAGTAATCAACAAAGATGGTAGAACATATGTACCAGCTGGTCAAATCGCTAGCTTACTTGGTATCAAATCAGCTTGGGATTCATCATCTAAAACAGCTACATTTGAAAACAACTAATTAGTAGCTAAATAACTTGTCTATACGGCATATCGTCGATATATCAAGGAAAAGGACGCTTCACGCTAAAGTGAAGCGTCTTTTTTGTTTTTTGCAGTTATGTTACAAAATGGTTAAAACTGGAAGTAACTCTTGAAAAAATAAATAGAAGTATTAGAATATAGTCAATTAAGTTAATAAATTAATTATTCAGATATATAACTTAATTAGCTTATAAATTTTATTCAAGGGGGAGTTAAAATGAAATTACATCAAAAATTAGCAGTAGTTTTAGCTAGTACTATGGCAATGACCGCAGTACCAGTGGTAACAATGGCTGCTTCAACAAATAGTTTAGCTAAAGAAACACTTAAAGTAAAAAAAGAGGCTAAGTTTACAGATTATGCAACAGCAAATGCCTTAAAAGTTAAGTTTACAGACCACATTAGTGGAGATGAAATTTTTTACTTAGACCTTGACAATGCTAAATGGGATGAAGATACATTATGGGATGCATCTCAATATGCAGAAAACAAATTTATAGCATATGATAAAGATGGAAATGTAACAGCTAACAAAGGAGATGTAGAGGAATATAAATACATCTACAATGGTATTACTATTGCATTTGAAAGACAAAATGATGATACAATGAAGATTACCGTTTCAGGTTTACCATCATCAGGTGATCCAGTTGTTCAAATCCCAATCTTTGCAAAAGCTGATGATGGGGATGCAAAAATTAGTGTTGTAAGTAAAGGTGGCTCAACAACAGTATCTAAAGGTACATTCATATTTGCAACCACAGCAGAAAAGAAAATTTCAGTTAGTGCTGCGAATGACAAGACATTCTATACAGAAGGGTCTTTAAGTGATATTACTATTGAAGAAGCTTATAAAGGTGCTTTAAATGTAGATGGTGGTACAACATTTACGATTGAATTAGATGATTCAGATTACTACTTCACAGGCGCTTTTGAATATGAATATAAATATGGCTTTAGTGGAGAGACAGCAAAAGTTACAGCAACAGTTGAAGACAAAGATGACGGTGTATTAAAAGTTACAATTCCAAAAATCACAGGTGATAGTGGCGGTACAATCATACTTAAAAACATCAAAGTTAAATCTACAAACAAACATCCTGAAGAAGGTGATTTCCTTGTAGATATTAAAGGTGATGATTTAGTATCTGAGAAATCAGACCTTAAAGTAGCTACAGTATCAGAGTATGGCGTTTATGCTAAAATGAAGGATGAAAAAGCAGAAGACGTAAAAGCTGGACGTAAAGAAGAAGTTGAATTTGAAATCGGTGAAGCTGTAGAAGATAGTATGATTACAGGCCGTGAATTTGAAATGACATTAGATAATGGTCATTGGGATTACAAACAACTTGTTAAAGACTATGGTAGCAAGTTTGATGATGCAAAAGTTGATGGAAAAACATATGATTCAAGTAAAGACTACAGTGATGAAGACTATATGAGATGGGCAACTAAGATTGATTCATATTGGTTAGCACAACAACTTATGGATAATGATAGTGACTGGAAGACAACAAGTGGAATGCCATCAGGCACAGATAAACATACTTATTGCGAAGCTGAATTTGATACAGATAGTGATGGTTTAGCAATTCCAGAAACAATTAACTTTACATTAGGTGAGGATAAAGATGGTGATCTTATCCAAGATAATGATGATAATGATGTATTAAAATTCAAGACAAAGATTTGTGTACCAATTAATAATAAAGGCAAAGAAAAAGTAACACTTAAAGTAAGCGGTCGTGCTGTTGATAATGAAGCATCTACAACAGTTATTAATATCATCAATCCATTTAATGTAACATATGAGCAAGCAGTACTTAAAACAGGTCTTCAAGGTCAAGTATCTGGCTCTGTAACCATTAAAGAAACAGATAAGGATTGCTTACAAAAAGGTGATGTAACATTCAAGATTACAAAGGATGATGAAGACTTCAATATTTACTTAACAGATGCAACTGTTGAAGTATCAGATGGATTAAAGGGTACAAAGACAGATATTACTAAGGGTAAGGCTTCATCAAATGCTAAAATTAACTTAACGTTAAATCGTTCATCTAAAGAAGCAGCTACAATTACATTCAAGAATATGACGTTCACTACAGATAGAACAGTTCCACAAGGAACATATGATCTTGAAATTAGCGGTTCAGCCATTGATGAAGATGCAGGTTGGGTAGAAGATAATAGTACGGTAGATAATCATAAAATAGTTATCAAAGACTTTATCAAGATTTCTACAACAAATACTCAAGACATTACAGCAAGTGGTTTAGCTAAAGGTACTGCTAAATTTGTAATCGGTGAAAGTAAGTATACATTAAATGAGCAAGAAGTAACAATGGATGCACCATCATATATCCAAGATCCTGGTTACACAATGGTTCCAGCAAGATATGTAGCACAAGCATTTGGTGTATCTGAAAAAGATATCTTATTTAATAAAGGTGTCGTTACAATTTTCGCTGGTGAAAGAACTATCAACCTTACAACAGGCAGCAATATTGCAGTAGTAAATGGTAATAGCTTCCCAATGGCTGCAAAAGTAGTTAACAAGAATGGTAGAACATATTTACCAGCTAGCCAAATTGCTAGTCTTCTCGGTATTCAATCTTCTTGGGATTCAGCTACAAAGACAGCTACATTTGAAAATAAATAATAGTTAGGTTAAAGAATAAGTTTTATAAATAGAGTAGGGTTGTTACATTAGCAATTAATGTAACAACCCTGTTTTATTGTGATGAATTATTAGGATGTTTTTTGGTTAATGTTTATGAAGTGAGTTTGAAAATAGATCTATGATGTTAATAAAATTGCGGTTTAATAAGCTAGTTTATTTATATGTACAAGTGTATAATATATAATGTAAAATTTAAAAATGTTTAAATAAAAAGTGAATATACAAAGGAGGACATTATGAGGGAGAGAAAGGTACAAGCATGGTTACTAGTAGTCATTATGATTTTTACCACGATACAGTTTGATGTACAGGCAGCATCTGCTAATGGGTTAGCTAGGACAATGTTAAAGGTAGAAAAGAATCATGTGTTTAGAGACATAACCACGGCTAATGCTTTAAGAATTACTTTTAAGGATACAGAAGGGCAGGATGAAGAATTTTATTTAGAGTTAACAAATTCTAAATGGAGTGAAGAGGCATTAACTGGTGCCTTTGGTGAGGCCGGTATGAAAGAAGGTAAACCAACATGGCAGTTTGAGCAAACGAGTGGGGTAGTGGGTGTGCCTAAAGCTAAGATAACCTATATTAAAGAGTCGGATAAAGTGATGAAAGTCCTTGTTGATGGAAGTACACTTAATGAGAAGGGGAGATATTCATTTCCTTTGTTGGTACAGGTTACAGATGCCTTAGCTACAGTAAGTTTACAAGGCGGCACGACGATTACAAGTGGTAAGTGGACGTTTGCAACGGTATCAGATAAACAAGCAAGTTGGGCACTAGGAACAGTTAATACAATTGGTGTAAGTGGAAAATTAGCTGATTTAAAAATAGTAGAGGCCTATAAGGGTGCCATGAAGAAAGATGTTGAGTTTACATTAGAAATAGATAGCAGCGAATATGTATTTGATATATATGGCGAACATGTAAGTACGGAATATGATCAAAAAGGTTACACTACTTATAAAATTTCAGGAAAAGATTATGTAGAGTTTTTAAATGGATTTTATAATAAGGCAACTTATATTTATATGCTAGTTAATAATAGTGATAAGGGTATCGTGAAGGTTGTAATTCCAGGTATTAGTGGTGGGACAACAACTGGAACGGTTATGATTAAAAACTTGTATGTAAAGACTAAAGAAACAAAGCCTACAGAAGGAAATTTACTTGTAAATATTAATTCTGAGCAGTTATCGAATGCAAAAGATGGCGTTATTATGGCGAAGGTTGAGCAGTATGGAGCCTATGGCGAGATGTCAGGTAAGGCAGTAGAAGTAGGTGCTGGGCATATTGAGGAGATTAACTTTGTAATGGGCGAGAAGGTAGATGATAGTTTTAGAGAAGGACGTACATTAAGTATGACTTTAGATACGGCCCAATTTGATTATCGCAGCTTATTAACTAAATATGGTGAGACTGGGAAAAAAGCTGAAGAGATACAGAAGATGACGGACGATGAAGTTTTAGCTTTAAATCCTCAGTTAAAGTTAGAGGCCCTCAAGAAGGATAAATACATACAGCTTGTAAATAATATTGAGCTTATTAGTGATATCGCCTTTGAAAAAGATGAAGAAGGAAAAATTAATCCAAGTAGCTTGGTGGTAACAATCGCCAAAGGGATTAGTGGCAATAATAAAGTAGACAGGGTAAGGTTTAAATTGCCGGTTTATGTACCTATTGAAAATAGGCAACAGGGAAGTACTTTTATGACTATTGAAGGGCCGGCAGCAGAAGGTAGTAAGGTATTTCAGATTATATCTATTCGTAATCCAATTAATATTGTAACAGAGGGGGCTTCATTGAAGGTAGGGTTGCAGAATCAATATGCTGGTAAGATTACAATTACTGAAGTCCAAAATGGTATGTTACAAAGAGGAGAAATCTTATTTAAACTTGGTGATGAATATCAAGGGGTTATGCTTAAGGGAAGTAGCATGGAAATGCATACAGAAGGCGGCATTAAAGGTGTGAGAGCCAGTACATCTGAAGAAGATTGCTTCTTAGCATTGGTAACTCTTAAGGAAACGAAGGAAATTGGAAAGATTGAGATTGTTATGAATGAAGTAACAGTAGACCGCAGTGTGCCAGAAGGCAAGATTGATTTAGAAATTGGTGGTACGGCGATTGATGCATATGGTAAAAGTATTGTTATTGAAGACTTCTTTAATATAACGACTCAAAATACAGAAGACATAGATTATAAAGGGCTAAGTAAAGAGACTTTGAGATTTATAATCGGTTCAATGAAAGCTTATAAGGGAAGTGAAGAAATCTTGATGGATATAGCACCCTATATTGAAGAACCGGGCTTTACAATGGTGCCTATACGTTATGTTGCGCAAGGATTTGGCTTAGCGGAACAAGATATTACTTATAATAAAGAACAAGGTACAATTACGCTTTTTGCAGGTAATAGAATTATTCAGCTTACAAAAGGCAACAAACTTGCCATAGTAAATTCAGCACAAATAGAAATGCAGGTACCAGTTATTATAAAAGAAGGTAGAACCTTTGTATCCGTAAGCGAAGTGGGCAAACTCCTTGGCGTAAAAGCCTCATGGAACAACACCACCAAAGAAGCAACCTTCCAATACGGCGCTTAAATAATATAAAAAAACAGACGATATGAATATCATATCGTCTGTTTTTTAGTTATAACATTAAAAATAGAGACCTGTCCCCAAGGTTATAACATTAAAAATAGAGACCTGTCCCCAATGTTTAGTAGGCGTTTTTGTTGATGAAGCCTTTGAAGATTGTTAGGATGATGATTTTGAGGTCTAGGCCGAAGGTCCAGTTTTCTATGTAGTAAAGATCGTGTTCGATGCGATCTTCTATAGAAGTATCTCCTCGGAGGCCGTTAACTTGTGCCCAACCTGTAATGCCGGGGCGTACTTGATGTTTGATCATATAACGTGGGATTTCTTCTTTGAATTTATCTACGAAGAAAGGTCGCTCTGGTCTAGGACCGATAACGGACATATCACCTTTAAGCACATTGAAGAATTGAGGGAGTTCATCAATACTTGTTTTGCGCATAAAGTTACCCCACCAAGTTTTACGAGGATCGTTCTTAGTGGTCCACTTATCCATTTCTTCTTCATCTGTTTGAAGGCGCATGGAACGGAATTTGTACATATCAAAGTTCTTGCGATCTAGGCCTACACGTTCCTGCTTAAAGATAATAGGGCCTGGAGATGTGAGTTTGACCATAATTGCAGAGAAAACTAGGAGTGGACTTGTGAGTATGATGGCAAAGAGGGAAAAGACAACATCGAAACTTCTTTTGAGGAAGTTTTTAAATAAGTTATCCAGTGGGATGTGTCTTGTATCAATGATAGGTAAGCCATCTAAGTCATCAATGTAAGGTTTGGCTGGGACATATTTGTAGTAATAAGGTACAATATGTGTTTTGATACCAGCCTTTTCACAACAAGTAATGATATAGCCAAGTTGACCTGCATTATTTTCTTCAGTTGCAATCATCACAAGGTCGATATAGGTGTTTTCTAGTAACTCTGGAAGTTCCTCTAAGGTGCCAAGTATTTTGTGACCACAAAAAATTGGTTTTTTTGAAGGGGATACATTAGAGGATGTATTGATAGTTCCTGTAGAAGATGACATGGTAGTTTGTTCGGTATGTACAATTCCCACAATGCTATAACCCCAGAAGGCATGTGTTGCAAGTTTGTTAATGAGCTTAGCAGATGTCTCTGTAGTACCTACGATGAGGCAATGCTTAAGGTTATAGCCCTTTTTACGATATTTGCGCAGTAAAAAGCGTACACAGCTTCGGCAAGCAATCGTTAAAAGGCAGTTGTACATAAAGAAGTAAATTAAGACGTATCTTGCGAAGTTAGCTTCTTTGAACATATAAAGAAAGGCTACAAGGACAAGAACACCTACGGTATTGGAACCGATGATTTTAGTTGCTTCTTGGGTAACAGATTTGATACGTTTAGAAGTATATAAATCAAGCCAGCTGTAGAGTAGCAAGTAGACTGGAATCGTTGCAACGATGAAAGGCAGAGATTCTGCAAAGGTTACGGTAATGGTACCATCATCCATGATATAAAATCTGGTGAGGTATGCTCCTAAAAAGGAGATGAATATAATGACAATGTCCAAGAAGACTTGGAATCCATTGAAGTATTTCTGATTTTCCCGAATCATTTCGTTCCTCCTAAGAATAAAAAGATATAAGTATTATAACATAGATGAACAAGAGAGGGACAATAGTATAAAATGGGGAAAATATTGTCTTTCCTTAAAAAGGAATGGCTAATTTTATAGAATATACAGTAAAAGAATGTTATACTAGGAATAAATATGTTAAGGAGTTGAGGTGTTATTTTATGGCGGAAAATCAAACGCTAAGTAGGCAGCAAAGCAAACAAGAGAAGCTAGAAAAAAGAAACTTACTTATAAATAGAATCATGTTAATCCCACTTATTGTAGTTTTAGGCATTATCCCACTTATTGTGAGGCTGCAAATTACTACACCTGATGTAGATGTAGCTATTGCAATGGGAACAAGTAAGTTTGCAGATTTCTTCTCTAGCTATAAGGCAAGCTTCATTATATTAACGGCTGTTGCTATGTTAGTCGTGCTGTTCTTAGTGGCACAGAAAGAGATGTTTAAAGTAGATAAGACAACAATTACATATATGATATGTAGTGGGTTATTCATAATTACAAGTTTGGCAGCAACTGTGATGAGTCAGTACGGCTCAGCTGCATGGTGGGGAATACCAGATCGATGCGAAGGTATGGTAGTCACAGCTTGTTACATTTTAATTTTAATGTATGCACTGATGGTATTTAGAAAATACGATAGCTATAAGTATATCATTTTAGCACTTGCAGTAGTTGTTGCTGTGAATGCATTCTTTGGTTATTTCCAATACGTAGGAAAAGACCTTATTGTTAATAATCAGTTCGTTCAAAATTTAGTTATTTCTAAGACTGACCAAGCAAGTATCAATGGTTTATCAGGATTGATTGACAAAGGAACAATTTACGGTACAATGTTCCACTATAACTACGTAGGTTCATTTGCAGCAATGATGGTACCGCTTTTTGTAACGCTTACATTGTTCTTAAAAGGTAAGAAAAATAAAATTTTCTGCGGCATTGTAAGTTTACTAGCTGTTTTCTTATTGTTTGGTAGTACATCAAGAGCGGGTCTTATTGGTTTTGGTGTAGCACTTGTATTTGGAATCATTATTTTTGCAAGAAAGATGATGAGAAAATGGAAGATTGTTGTACCTGTTATTTTAGCGGCAATCGTTGTGGTATTTGGATTTAATGCAGCTACAAATGGTCAAATCTTTAGCAGAATACCAACACTTGTAAATGATATTACAAGCTTATTTAGTGGTGCAGATACAGATTTTGACTACAAAGATCATATTCCTGTACGAAATGTGATTATAGAAAATGGTACAGCGACACTTGAAACACAAGATGATGCTTTAACATTTAAAGCAGAAAGTGATGGGGTAGCAACATATGATAAATCAGGAAATCCTGTAGCTTATACAGTGGCTAATGGCACTTATACAACAACAGATTCTAGATTTAGCAATATCTCATATGTGATGGGACAAACAGAATTATTAAAAGAAAATGAAGTATCAGTACCAATTGTTCGCGTAACAGTAAATGGCATTGAAGCTTTCTTATTTAAAGTAGATCCTACTGAAGGACTTTATGCAATCAATGATATTGCAGAACAAAAGATTGAAATCAAAGATGCACCATATGTAGGTTTCAAAGGTAAAGAAAAATTAGGCTCTGCCAGAGGATATATTTGGTCTAGAAGTATTCCAATGTTAAAAGATACATGGCTTATTGGAAATGGTCCAGATACATTTGCTTTAGCATTTCCACAACAAGATATCTTAGCTAAATGGTGGGCATACAATACACCAAATATGATTATTGATAAACCTCATAATTTATATTTACAATTTGCACTTAATAATGGAGGGCTTGCACTGCTTGCATTCCTCGTATTAGTAGGCACATATGTTGTAAGCTGCTTTAAGCTTTATGCATTTAGAGGATTCTATGAAAATAAAGAAATTATAGGAATTGCAACATTCCTAGCAGTAATGGGTTACTTAGGCGCTGGATTCTTCAATGACTCTGTTGTTTCAGTCGCACCTATTTTCTGGGCATTACTTGGAGTTGGTATGGCAATTAACTATATGATTAATAAAGAGAGAATGGAAATTGAGCGAAGAGTAGCTCATGCTACAATTGATATGAAAACTAGGAAACATCTAGCTAAATAAGCTAGATGTTTCCTATGCAGAAAGATGGATGCATTTTGCCTAAGGTTATATGAAGTATTAGGTATAAATGCTTCTATCTTTATGTATAGGAAAATGGCTAGGGACTGTTATCTTATGCAGTTAAAAAAGATAGATACAAGTGAGAGAACATAGCATATACAGAGAGGTTATGAATAAATAATAAGGAGAGAAAGAGGGCATGAAAGGAATTATTTTAGCTGGTGGCTCAGGCACCAGATTATATCCGATTACAAAAGCGGTATCAAAACAAATTTTACCGATTTATGATAAGCCAATGATTTATTATCCTCTTTCAACATTAATGTTAGCGGGAATTAGGGAAGTATTAATTATTTCTACTAGCAGGGATGTACCAGTATTTCAAGAGCTTTTAGGTGATGGCAGTCAGTTAGGGATGCAAATAGAATATGCTGTTCAAGAAGCACCAAGAGGGCTAGCGGAGGCATTCATTATTGGAGAAAGCTTTATTGGCAGTGATCATGTAGCGTTAGTATTAGGAGACAATGTCTTCTATGGACAAGGCTTTAGTGGTATACTTCAAGAAGCAGTACAACTTAAGGAAGGTGCCATTATATTTGGTCATTATGTAAAAAGACCAGAAGCATTTGGTGTTGTTGAATTTGATCACAGAGGTCAGGTGCTTTCTATAGAAGAAAAACCTGAAAAACCAAAATCACAATATGCTGTACCAGGTCTTTATTTTTACGATAATGAAGTCATTCGTTTGGCAAAAGAGGTAAAACCCTCTGCAAGGGGTGAATTAGAGATTACTGATTTACACAAAGCATATCTTAAAGAAAATAAATTACAAGTTAAGCTTTTTGGGCGTGGTATGGCGTGGCTGGATACAGGGACTTGCGAAGGATTAGCTGAAGCCTCTAACTTTGTACAGGCTATTCAGAAACGACAAGGGCTTTATGTGGCTTGTATTGAAGAAATTGCCTATAGACAAGGCTGGATTAGTAAGGAACAGTTAGTAACGTTAGGTAAACAACTAGAAAAGACAGAGTATGGCATATATTTATTAAGCCTTATATAAAAGGTATAAATGATATAGAAAGATATTTAATATAGAAAGATAGTTAATATAGAAAGATTATTTATATATAAGGATTATTTATATATAAGGATTATTTATATAGAAAGATGTTAATATATCAATATAAAAATATATATTCCATAGACAACAAGAAATAAGGCAGCTAGAGGAGGAGAATATGAGAAATATACTAGTAACTGGTGGAGCCGGATTCATTGGTAGTAACTTCATTACATACATGAAGCAGCACTACGATTATAATATTATTAACTTAGATTGTTTGACTTATGCAGGTAATTTAGAGAACTTAAAGGAAGTTCAAGACGCGCCGAAATATACTTTTATAAAAGGCGATATAACAGATAGAGAATTAGTAGAAAGCCTTTTTGAAAAGTATGATATAGATGTTGTAGTGAATTTTGCAGCAGAGTCACATGTGGATCGCAGTATAGAAGACCCTGCTATATTTTTAAAGACGAATATACTGGGGACACAAACATTACTTGAAGCAGCGAAACGTCATTGGAAAGTTAATCCAGAAGATAAATATTGTAGGCTGTTTAAAGTAAACAAGAAGTTTATCCAGATTTCAACGGATGAGGTATATGGCACGCTTGGGGCAGAAGGCATGTTTACAGAGGAGACACCTTTAGCACCTAATAGTCCATATTCAGCCTCTAAGGCAAGTGCGGACTTAATGGTTCGTGCATATTATGAAACTTATGGTATGCCAGTGAATATTACAAGATGTTCAAATAATTATGGACCATGTCAGCATAATGAAAAATTGATGCCTCTTATTATCTCAAACTGTAAAAATAATCAAAAAATTCCTGTATATGGCGATGGCAAGCAGGTGAGAGACTGGTTATATGTAGAAGACCACTGTAGTGCCATAGCTGAAGTAATGCATAAGGGTAAAGTAGGTGAAGTTTATAATATCGGCGGGAATAACGAACGTCAGAATATAGAAATCGTTAAAGAGATACTTAAACTACTTCATAAGGATGAATCACTTATAGAATATGTAAAAGATAGACCTGGACATGATAGACGTTATGCTATTGATAATACTAAGATTACAACTCAGTTAGGGTGGATACCTAAGCATAGTTTTGAAGAAGGTTTAAAGAAAACAGTTGCATGGTATATGTAAACATAGGCATACCTCTTCAAATATAAGTATGCATAAGCAAGGAAATAGGTGGCTAGAAGGAGCATTCAGAGATGAAACAGAATATCAAGAACTTCTTGAAGTATAAAGATTTATTAATAGAACTTATTATCAAAGATATTAAGCTGAAATATAAGAATTCTATTTTAGGTATATTGTGGAGTATGTTAGATCCGCTGCTCACAATGATTGTGTTAACTATTGTATTTGGCGCAATTTTTAAAAGAGATATTCCAAACTTCCCTGTCTACGTGTTAATAGGAAGATTGGTTTATTCTTTCTTTTCACAAAGTACAACAGGTGCGATGGAAGCAGTCTTATCTAATAAACAGTTAATCAAAAAGATTTATGTACCTAAGTACTTCTTTCCATTAGCAAAAGTATGTTCTACATTTATTACATTTGTCATTTCATTTATTCCATTAATAATTGTCATGCTGATTACAAAAGTACCATTCCATAAAGTGAATGTGCTAATAATTTTCCCACTTATTTATTTACTAGCGATTAGTTTAGGCATTGGACTTATACTATGTACGATACGTGTATTTTTTGGCGATATAAAACATTTATATTCTGTGCTTTTATTAATGTTAATGTATATGACACCAATATTCTATCCTGCAGATATTATTGCAGAGCAATTTGTAGGTTTTATTAAACTCAATCCATTATTTACATTAGTAAATATGTTTAGAGATGTGCTCATGTACAATACAGTGCCAAGCCTAGAAAGTCATTTAACTTGTGCTATTTATTCAGTAGTTTATATGGCTATTGGTTTTGTAACATTTTATAAAGTACAAGATAAATTTATACTTCATATATAGTTAGGAGAAAGCATATGGAGAAACAAATTGCAATTAAAGTAGAAAATGTAGGCATGACCTTTAGAATTGTGAATAATAAAACACGTTCAATTAAGAACTACTTAATTCAACGTATTAAAAAGAAAATTAGCTATAAAGAATTTAAAGCCTTACAAGATGTAAACTTTGAAGTTTATAAGGGCGAGGTAGTAGGCTTAGTAGGACTTAATGGTGCAGGTAAAAGTACATTATTTAAAATCATAGCAGGTGTACTTAAACCAACTACAGGAACGGTGATTAAACATGGTTCAGTGGCACCACTTATTGAGCTGGGAGCAGGATTTAATGGGGAACTCTCAGGTATAGAAAATATTTATTTAAATGGATTACTACTAGGATATAGCAAAAAGTTTATCAAAGAAAAGATGGATGAGATTATAGCATTTGCAGATATTGGGGACTTCATTTACAATCCCGTAAATAATTACTCATCAGGGATGAAAGCAAGACTTGGTTTTGCCATAGCAACTGTTGTGCAACCTGATATTTTAATAGTAGATGAAGTATTATCGGTGGGAGATTATAAGTTTAGAGAAAAATGTGAAGCTAGAATTAATGAGATGATAAAAGGTGGTACCACTGTACTGATTGTATCTCACTCAGACTCCTTAATTAAAAAGATATGTACTAAGGTCGTTTGGTTAGAAAAAGGTCAGGTCAAAGAGATTGGTAACCCTAAAGAGATTTTAGCGAAGTATAGTCAGAAATAATTAGGAAATATGTTAGTTTGAATATAGAAGGAGTTAGAAATGAAAAGGATTAAAAGTATGTATAAATTTGCTAAGGGACCAATTAAGGATTATGTAAAAAGTGGTGAATTTAGACGTGGCGTGAGATATAGTAATGAGCTTAATAAGCCGGTATATGAGGATGTAATACTGTATGAATCTTTTCATGGAAAAGGATTAAGTGATAGTCCTTTTGCTATGTTTAAGTATATGCTAAATGACATAAAGTATAGGGATTTTAAGCATGTATGGGCAGTAACACAAAAAGAAGAAAAAATGCTGAGAGGTTATGAGAAATATAGTAATGTAGAATTTGTTATAGTACATTCAAGAGAATATATTAGATATTTAGCAAGAGCAAAGTACTTAATAAATAATACATCATTTTCGCCATATTTTATGAAGAGAAAAGAACAAACATATATTAATACATGGCATGGCACCCCTCTTAAACATCTTGGTAAAGATGTAAAGACAGCAGTAAAAAGTTATTCTTGTAATTTAGTTAGAAACTTTATAGCAAGTGATTACTTAATCCATCAAAATAGATATACAACAGAGATATTTAATCGAACATATGATTTACAGGATATTTATCCAGGAAAGATAATAGATGTGCGACACGTTGCAGTATAAAAAGTACTGCCTAAATATATAAATATTTAAGAACTAATGGTTTGAAAGGTCAAATGATAAGGTAACGCTTAGAAGGGCTTTCTCTGATACTCCGAATAGCTATTATATAATTAAGTATAGAATGGTTATAAGCTCGGTAAAGGCGGTTGAGAGTACACCCTAACAGTAAGGCTGAGGAAATGCGAACTAGAGGTAGTCGAGTGTATGATAGACCGGGAGTCTATAAAATATCTATGGTAAGAATGGAAACTGACAAAATCTCGAATGTACAAGTCTAAATATCAAACATATAGAAATGTATGTACCCTGAGAAAAGGGTGTGTGTGAGGAAAAGTAAAAGTGTCTATTATGAAATTCCTTATACTGTTATAGGCAGTATTTAGCATACAGGCTTATAGAGATTACCTAAGGATATATGTACAGATAGAACCATTGGAACGTGGTAAGCTAATAACATGGAGGACTTAATTCTGAAGAAGTGGTGATAAGGAAAGGTATAGACTATAACTTATCTTAATATTAGTGAAAGTAGTGACACAGTACTGATGAAATCTATGAAAGTAGATGAAGGGATAGTCACGAGTCAACAATAGTTTTGTTGATGGAACGCCGTGTGAGGTGAAAGTCTCATGCACGGTGTGGAGGAGGGGAAAAGATGGAGATAATTTCAAAGTTTTACCTATTCCTATATTGGATATCCAAGAACGGATTCAATTATTAATACAGATGTACAAAAAATGAAAAAAGAACTAGAAGAATTTGGTGTGAATACCAATAAAAAAATTGTACTATATGCACCTACTTGGAGAGGATTAGTAGGCAAAGTTGATCGTAATATAGAAAAATTAGTACAAGATATAGTAGTAATGAAAGAACAGATAGGAGAAGAATATGATCTAGTTGTTAAAGTTCATACATTACAATATAAATTTATTAAAGGTAAAGAAGAGTTTCAAGATATTCACCTAATACCAGATTATATGGATATTAATGAGGTGCTTAGTACAGTTGATATATTAATAACAGATTATTCAAGTGTATTTTTTGACTTCCTAATAACAGGAAGACCAATTATTTACTATATGCATGATAAAGAGAAATACTTTGAAGAAGTAGGAAGCTATATTAATGTAGAAGAAGAGAAATTACCAGGACCAATTTGTAGTAATATTAATCAAGTGCTTGAAGAGATTCAAGAAATGAAGAGTTATAATCAAAGATATGGCGATATATATCGTGAGTATCAAAATAAATACTGTAAGAACTTAAAAGGTGATAATACTAAAAGAATTGTAGATTATATTTTTAAGTCAGAGGGCAGTCTAACTCCAATTACTTGTTATGCAGAAAACAAAAAGCATATTTTAATATATGCAGGAGGCTTCTTAAATAATGGAATTACAACATCGTTAATTAACTTACTTAATTATATAGATTATGATAAGTATACTGTAACTATTATCGAATCTAATGCTAAAAATGATATTAGAGAGAAAAACTTAGTCCAACTGAATCCTAATGTAAAATTACTGTTCAGGAATGGACAGACTAATCATAAATTTATAGAGGCCTATCAAAATCGTTGGATATTAAGGATGGGATTAAGTAAGCAAAGTTCAAAAAATGTATTTCCAGAAAAACTCTATGAAAGAGAATATAGAAGAATATTTGGAAATCTAAAATTTGATATAGCCATAGACTATAGTGGGTATGTGCCATTTTGGAGTTTGATTTTTTCACATTGTAAGTCTATTAAGCAATCATATATATATCAACATAATGATATGCTTTCGGAGTACAATAAAGTTATTCAAGGTAAGCTTAAACATAGAGATAACTTAAAATTAATATTCTCAATATATGATAGATTTAATAAGGTTTTATCGGTGTCAAAACTTACAATGGAACTTAATAAAACAAATTTATCATCTTTCTGCAATGTAGATAATTTTGATTATATTAATAATCTCTTAGATATAGAGAAGATATTTAATAACAAAGATAAGTGTACGAGAGTAACAGTGGAAGATAAGGTATATATTGCAGTGAGTGATATTAATGAGAATGTTAAACAAAAAGTTGAGATAATGGAAAACTTATCTTCTGACTTTATAAATATTGTAACAATAGGTCGCCTTTCGCCTGAAAAAGATCATAAGAAATTAATTAATGCATTTAAAGTAATTAGTGAAGAATACACAAATATAAGACTTTATATAGTTGGAGATGGGGTAGAATACAAGTCTCTTGTAAATCAAATTAAAAAACTAAATTTACAAGAACAAGTAATATTAACAGGTCAGCTAAGTAATCCGTTTTATATTTTAAATCAAGCTAGTGCATTCATATTATCATCAAATAGTGAAGGGCAGCCTATGGTTTTATTAGAGGCATTAGCACTAAAGAAGAAAATTATTGCAACTAATATTCAGGCTAATGTGGATGTATTACAAGGTGGCTTAGGGGAGTTAGTAGATAATAGTGTAGATGGATTAGTAGAAGGTATGAGAAAGTTAATAAATAATCAAATACCAGACTATACATTTGATATAGAAGAATATAATAAACGTGCATTTAAACTTACTGAAGAAAAAATATTAAATGGAGTTAATAAGAATAGTTAATTTGGAGGGCAAAATGAAAGTAGTACTAACATATGGGACATTTGATTTATTGCATAAAGGGCATGTTAGACTCTTGAAAAGGGCAAAGTCGTTAGGTGATTATTTAATCGTAGCCATATCATCAGATGAATTTAATGCGATAAAGGGGAAAAAATCATACTTTTCTTATGAAGATCGCAAAGAGATATTAGAAGCGATGTCAGTAGTAGATGAAGTGATTCCAGAAATCTGCTGGGAGCAAAAAATAGAGGATGTCAAAAAGCATAATGTAGACGTATTTGTTATGGGAGATGACTGGGAAGGAAAGTTTGACTTCTTAAAAGAATACTGTGAAGTAGTTTATTTACCACGTACAGAAGGAATATCTGCCACTAAAATTAAGGGTGATTTAAATAAGGCGAACTATGTTCAGCCTAATCAGATGTAAGATGAAGCAGACTGTTAAAAATTGCATTAAGAAAGCAGTATTAGGAGTATATAATATTTTTTATTATATACTCCCTCTTCATAAGAAGGTGGTTCTTTTTGAAAGTAGTGTAGGACGTAACTACACAGGAAATCCAAGGGCAATATATGAAAAAATGGTGGCAGAACAATTAGATCAACAATATAAGTGCGTATGGATATTAGAAGATACAAGTGAAGAGATTCCAGGAAAATGTATTAAAGTGAAAAGACAACGATTAAAGTATTTTTATTATATGAGCATTGCAAAGTTTTGGGTGATGGATTCAAGACAACCAAGGTATTTAAAGAAGAAAAAGGGTAATATTTATATTCAAACTTGGCATGGGACACCCCTTAAGAAGTTAGGCCTAGATATGAGCTTTGTAAATATGGGGGGGTATCAAGATATTGAAGAATACATTAATATTTTTAAGCAAAATACAAGTAGATGGGATTATTTGATTTCTCAAAATGCCTATTCCACTAAGATATTTAAATCAGCTTTTAATTTTCATAAAGAAGTATTGCAAATTGGATATCCTAGAAATGATGTACTCTTTAACTCGGATAAAGTTAAAGTAGAACAGATTAAAGAAAAACTTGGCCTGCCAAAGAATAAGCAAATTTTACTTTATGCACCAACTTGGCGTGATAATGAATATGATGCATTAGGACGTTATAAGTTTATATTACCTATTGATTTAGAAGCTTTTAAGAAAGAACTTGGTGATCAGTATTACTTATTATTAAAACCACATTATTTAATAGCAGACCAAATTGATGTAAAAGGTTATGAAGACTGCGTAGGTGTTTGTGAGATTAAACAAGATATCCAAGAGTTATATTTAGTGGCGGATGCACTCATTACAGATTATTCTTCTGTGATGTTTGATTATAGTATTTTAGACAGACCCATTGTGTTTTATATGTATGACAAGGAAGTTTATCAAAGTGAAATACGTGAGTTTTACTTTAACATTATAGAGGAAGCACCAGGACCAATTGTTGCAAATAGTGAAGGACTTCTAGCGTGCCTTAAAGATTTAAATCAAGAGATGTTAAAGTATCAGGTGAAGTATGCGACCTTTAGGGAGAAGTATAGTTTAGTAGATGATGGACATGCAGCAGAACGCATTGTGGAAATCATTAAAAGAGGGTAGGTGAAGAGATGAAACAAATCCTTTATATGCTTTATGCCATGATGTTTTATATGTATCGTCTCTTACCTATTAATAAAAATAAAACGACGTTTATTATGACTCATGATGAAAGTATTAATGGTAATATTATGAGAATGTATCAAAAAATTAAAGCTGAAAGACCACATGAGCTTTGTAAGTTCGTTACTAAGAAAGGCTTTAAAGAAGAAAAAGGTTGGCGACTTTTCATAAAAGAAGTTGAATTTGTATGTAAATCCTCTTTTCATTTAGCAACTTCTCAGGCTATTTTCTTAGATAATGTCTTTTTACCTATGGCATTTATGCGATTTAAGAAACAGGTAAAGATTGTACAACTTTGGCATGGTTGCAATACACTTAAGAAATTTGGACAACTGAGTAATGTAGGACAACTTAAGAAGTTAGAAAAAAAGGCAAATAGCCATTATACCCATTTGATTACAAGTTCTAAAAAAATGAATAAACTGCATATGGAAGCCTTTGGTGTAGCGGAAGATAAAATTTATGCTTTGGGTTTGCCGAGAATGGATAGTTTATTTCAAGATGAAACAGTACTTCAAAGGGAAAAGGATGCTTTTTATAAGGATTATCCGCAGCTTAAAGGAAAAACGCTTATTTTATATGCACCTACCTTTAGAGATAATGATTTAGAAATTACAAATGACAATATGGATTTAACTCAGGTGGCAGAAGTACTCTCAGAGGAATATGTGATTATGACTAAGTTTCATCCATTTGTGGCACAAAACTATAGGTCAGTACAGGAATACAAGTTAGGCTATAAGGCAATACAGGATGATAAGCTAATAGAAGAAGGTAAGCTTGTGGATGTATCTCATTATGATGATTTAAATCGTCTTTTATTAGTAGCTGATATATTAGTGACAGATTATTCTTCAATTATTTTTGAATATGCCATTTTAAAGAAACCAATGATTTTTTACGCATATGATCAAGCAGAATATGGCAATAAGATTAGAGGGTTTTATTATGATTATAACAATTATGTGCCAGGTGTGATTGTGAGAAAAAGGGAAGAACTTATTAGATGTATACAAGATAAAGTTTATTTACAGTACAGCTATGAAGGTTTTATAAATGAATATCTAGAATATAAGGATGCTAATGCAGCACAACGTATATATGAAGCTGTCTATAAGAGTATATAAGTATAAAGATGCAAAGGCGTATAAAGAAATAGGACAAGAATTTAGCTAATATTAATAGAGTAAATACGAATAAGAAATAAGGGAGAAGAAATGAAAATTTTAGTCGTAGGTGGTGCGGGCTATATTGGCTCACATGCTGTTAAACAATTAATGGAAAATAACTACGAGGTAGTAGTAGTAGATAATTTAGAGACAGGCTACAGACAAGCTGTACCACAAGGAATTCCTTTTTATAAGGTAGATATTAAAAATCAAGAGGCCTTAGATGAAGTCTTTAAAAAAGAAAAAATAGATGGTGTAATTCACTTTGCGGCTAATTCTCTTGTAGGAGAATCTATGGTGAAACCATTAAAATATTATCATAACAATGTATATGGGACACAAGTTTTATTAGAAACAATGCTAAATAACAATGTAAAATATATTGTTTTTTCATCAACAGCAGCAACTTATGGCGAAGTAGAAGAAATGCCTATTACAGAGGATGTTAAGACTGAGCCAACCAATACTTATGGTGAAACAAAGTTAGCGATTGAAAAGATGATGAAGTGGACGAATAAGGCTCATGACTTAAATTATATGTGTTTAAGATACTTCAATGTAGCCGGTGCAGATGCAAGTGGGCAAATCGGAGAAGCTCATAATCCAGAAACACATTTGATTCCACTTATTTTACAAGTACCATTAGGAAAAAGAGAGTATATTAGTATATTTGGAACAGACTACCCAACGGTGGATGGCACATGTATCAGAGATTACATTCATGTGACAGATTTAGTCAATGCACATATTTTAGCTTTAGAGTATTTATTAAAAGGTGGAAAAAGTGAGATTTGTAATCTAGGAAGTAATAATGGCTACTCAGTATTAGAAATGATAGAAGCAGCAAGAAAGGTTACAGGCCATGCTATTCCAGCAAAGATTGAACCTAGACGTAGTGGAGATCCAGCTAAATTGATAGCTTCTTCAGATAAGGCTAAGTCTTTATTAAATTGGACACCACAAATTACAGATGTTAATCAAATTATTGCATCAGCTTGGAAGTGGCATCAAGGGCATCCAAATGGTTATGAAGTTATAGAATCGCATTAAAGGAGGCACAAGATGATCTCTATTGTTATTCCAAACTACAATGGAAATAAGTATTTAAAGCCGTGCCTAGATTCGGTCTATGCTCAAACTTATCAAGACTTTGAATTAATCATCATTGATAATGCCTCAACAGATGGTTCTTATGAGTGGTTAGAGGCATATCCAAATATTCAGTTTAAACGATTGAATCAAAACTATGGATTTAGTCGGGCTGTTAATGAGGGGATTTATTTGGCAAAAGGTAAGTACGTACTGCTTTTAAATAATGACACAATCATGGAAGCAGATTTCCTGGATGAAATCTTGAAAGAAATGGAAAATCATCCTAAAGCCTTTGCAGTGTGTAGTAAGATGATTCAATATCATCACCCAGACCTCATTGATGATGCGGGGGATGAATATACTTTGCTGGGCTGGACACGTAAAAGAGGGGATGGAGAATCTACCGCTAAGTATACAAAATCGGGGGCCGTTTTTAGTGCCTGCGCGGGTGCAGCATTATATCGCAAGGCAGTATTTGAAGAGATAGGTTATTTTGATGAAACCTTCTTTGCTTATATGGAAGATGTAGATATTTCTTATCGTGCTAGAATATATGGTTATAAAAATAGATATTGTGCTGATGCAAAAATCTATCATATAGGAAGCGCCACATCAGGAAGCCGATATAATGAATTTAAAGTAAGGCTGGCAGCACAAAATAATGTCTATGTACCTTATAAAAACATGCCACTTTTACAACTTGTTTTAAATAGTCCGTTTCTAATAGCTGGATACTTGGTGAAGTATTTATTCTTCATGAAAAAAGGATTAGGATGTGCTTATAAAGAAGGCATTATAAATGGCATTAAAGGATTAAAACATGTGAAGAAGGTGCCCTTTAGATGGTCGCATGTTGCTAGCTATATTAATATAGAAGGAATGCTTATTAAGAATACTATAAGCTTTTGTATAAATAAATTAAAAAGATAAGATGAAAAGAGCTGTATTTACTAAGATGAGATTAGTAAGTACAGCTTTTTTTAATTTTAAAATTAAATACTAGACTTTTGGCTGTGACGCACATAAAAGGAATAAAAAGTAAATAAAGTAAGAAAATATGAAAAAATATCCTATATTATAAAAATATAGAATAAATAGTCATGGTGTGATAATATATATACGTATGAAATTTTGAATTATCAACGATAAATAAACTTACGAGGTGAGATATATAATGAAGGGAATTATACTAGCAGGTGGTTCAGGCACGAGGCTTTACCCCATTACAAAAGCAGTATCAAAACAGATTTTACCTATTTATGATAAACCTATGATTTACTACCCACTATCTACATTAATGTTAGCTGGGATTAATGAAGTACTTATTATTTCTACACCAAGGGACTTACCAGTATTTGAAGAATTATTAGGTGATGGTAGTCAGCTAGGGATGAAAATAGAATATGCAATTCAAGAAGCACCGAATGGGTTAGCGGAAGCCTTTATTATTGGTGAGAGATTTATCGGAGATGATAGCGTAGCTCTCGTATTAGGAGATAACATTTTCTACGGTAAAGGCTTTACAGGAACATTACAAAATGCAGCTAAATTACAAGAAGGAGCTGTTATTTTTGGATACTATGTAAGTAATCCACATGCCTTTGGTGTTGTAGAATTTGATAGAGATTGGAATGTATTATCTATAGAAGAAAAGCCTAAAGAGCCTAAGTCACATTATGCAGTACCAGGACTTTATTTCTATGATAACGAAGTCGTACAAATCGCTAAGACTATTACCCCATCAGCAAGAGGTGAATTAGAAATCACAGCAGTTAATGAAGCTTACCTTAAGAAGAATAAGTTAAAGGTAGAACTCTTTGGCCGTGGGATGGCATGGCTTGATACAGGGACTTGTGAAGGATTAACAGAAGCAGCAGGTTTCGTACAAGCTATTCAAAACCGTCAATCTCTCTATGTAGCATGTATTGAAGAAATTGCTTATAGACAAGGCTGGATTACAAGTGAAGAACTTATGAGATTAGCAGAGCCTATGATTAAAACAGAATATGGCCAATATATGATGCAAATCGCTAATGAAAAAGAAGCAAGATAAGAAGATAGATTAATAAAGAAGATGTAGTAAAAATAATATTTTAAAAACAGGAGGACACCATGAAAAATATATTAGTAACAGGTGGCGCAGGATTTATTGGAAGTAACTTTGTAAAATATATGTTAGAAACTTATGAGTACAACATTATTAATATCGATAGCCTTACATATGCAGGAAACTTAGAGAACTTAAAAGAGGTAGAAAATAACCCTCATTATACATTTGTAAAAGGTGATATTAGAGACCGTGAAATCTTAGATGCAATCTTCAAGGAACACAACATTGATACAGTTGTAAATTTTGCAGCAGAATCACATGTTGACCGCAGTATTGAAGACCCAGAGTTATTCCTTAGTACAAATATATTAGGGACACAAGCGTTATTAGATACAGCTAAAAAATACTGGAAAGTAAATCCTGAAGATAAACACTGCCGTTTATTCAAAGAAGGCGTGAAGTATCTTCAAGTATCAACAGATGAAGTTTATGGTACATTAGGCAAAGAAGGCATGTTTACAGAAACAACGCCACTTGCACCAAATAGTCCATACTCAGTATCAAAAACTGGTGCAGACCTTATCGTAAGAGCTTATCATGAAACATTTGGTATGCCTATCAATATTACAAGATGTTCAAATAACTATGGGCCATACCAATTCCCAGAAAAGCTTATCCCACTTATGATTAATAACTGCCTTAAGAATAGGGAATTACCAGTATATGGTGATGGCATGCAAATCCGCGATTGGCTCCATGTAAAAGATCACTGCACAGGTATCAGCACAGTGCTTCATAAAGGAAAAGTTGGCGAAGTCTATAACATTGGTGGCAATAATGAAAAGGCAAATATTGAGATCGTTAAACTGATTATTGCAAACTTAGGGAAGTCAGAAGAACTTATTAAATATGTTCAAGATAGACCAGGACATGATAGAAGATATGCTATTGATAATACAAAAATCACTACAGAATTAGGCTGGAGCCCAAGTTATACATTTGAACAAGGGATTAAAGAAACAATTGAGTGGTATTTAGCTAATGAAGAATGGATGAATAAAATCGTGAGTGGTGATTATATGAAATACTATGAAGAGATGTATAGTGAGGTAGAAAAATAAATGCATATCATATAGAAATATTAATCCCTCATATTTAATGTGGAAATTGATAAGGGAGAGATCAGATATTATGAAAAAGCCTTTAATAAAAAGGATATTGATGGGATTAGCAATTATTATTGCTAATCTCCTTATATTGTGTTACACAATGCCTGAAGGCAGACAGGATTTAAAGTTACAGTACAAAGTCACAGCTAATCAAGAAACAACATATCAACTATTTTACAGTGAGGATGGTGTATTTGGACAGTATGTGGAGGATCAATCCTATAAAAGTGCAAATAAAGAAGTTACACTGACTTATCATTTACCAAAGACAGTACAACACATCAGATTAGACTTAGGTGAGACAGCAGCAGATATAAAACTCTCTCAATTAGAGCTAAGTTACTACAATCAAAAGATAGATATTACAGATCTAATCGGTACAAGTAATAAAGAGGAAATGCATGATATCAGTGTTTTACAAGAAGACGAAGATGGATATTCTATTATTTCTCAAGGAATTGACCCGTTTATAACTATTCATTTAAATGATATACAAGCTAGTATTATTGAAAAAGGAAATCATTTTATTAGTTGGATGTGCAAAGGTATACTTTTCCTAATATTTAATATAATAGTGCTCATAGTATATAAAAAGCGACGTATGATTAATGAATTAAGTGGAGAAGTATATAGAAGCAGAACGCTTATATGGAATTTAGCAAAAAATGATTTTAAAACCAAATATGCGGGATCATATTTAGGCATTACTTGGGCATTCGTACAGCCAATTGTTACGGTATTAGTCTATTGGTTCGTATTTCAAGTAGGGTTTAGGTCAGGGGATGTAGGAAACTTTCCTTTTGTACTCTGGTTAGTTACGGGTATTGTTCCATGGTTCTTCTTTTCAGATGCACTTACTAATGCAACCAATAGTATGCTGGAGTATAGCTATTTAGTAAAAAAGGTAGTTTTTAAAATTAGTATATTACCTATAGTGAAGATTATATCAGCGTTATTTGTTCATGCCTTCTTTGTCTGTTTTACAATATTCCTATTCATTCTTTATGGTTATAAACCTGATATTTATACTATACAGGTTATTTATTATACAGTATGTATGTTTGTATTTGTATTAGGAATTTCTTATGCGACATGTGCCATTGTAATTTTCTTTAAGGATTTAGGACAAATCATTAATATATTTTTACAAGTAGGAATGTGGATGACACCTATTATGTGGAAATATGATATGGTATCAGAACAGTATCAATGGATTTTGAAATTAAATCCAATGTATTACATAGTAGAAGGGTATAGAGATTCCCTTATTTATCATGTAGGATTCTGGCATCGATTTAATCAGACAATTTATTTCTGGATTGTAGCACTAGGATTATTTGCTATAGGTGCAGTTATTTTTAAAAGGTTAAAAGTACATTTTGCAGACGTATTATAGAAAGGGATAAGGCGTATGGAAGATATAGCAGTAAAAGTTGAGAGGTTGAGTAAATTATACAAACTTTACGATAATCCCATAGATAGACTTAAAGAATCACTAAGCTTATCTAAGAAAATATATTTTAAAGAGCATTATGCTTTAAAAAATATAAGCTTTGAAGTTAAAAAAGGTGACGCTGTAGGTATATTAGGTAAAAATGGTTCTGGTAAATCAACCTTATTAAAGATTCTAACAGGTGTTTTAAATGAAACAGAAGGATCAAAGGTTGTTAATGGGAAGATTTCTGCAATCTTGGAATTAGGAGCAGGATTTAATCCTGAATATACAGGTATAGAAAACGTATATTTAAATGGAACAATGATGGGATATACAAGAGAGGAAATGGATCAGAGGATTCCTAGAATCATAGATTTTGCAGATATAGGTGAATTTATCAATCAACCTGTAAAAACATATTCTAGTGGTATGTTTGCGAGACTTGCCTTTGCAGTAGCTATTAATGTAGAACCAGATATCTTAATTGTAGATGAAGCATTAGCCGTTGGAGATACTAGATTTCAAATGAAATGCATAGAAAAGATGAAGAGTCTGAAGGAAAGTAATACAACTATTTTATTTGTATCTCATGCTATAGAACAAGTTAAAAGATTTTGTAATGAAGCCATATGGATTGACGGTGGAGAAATAAAACAAACTGGGCCAGCTAGTGAAGTGTGTGATATATATGAATCCTTTATGCGAAATGGTGAGGCTAAACAAGAAATAGAAATGGAAGAAAAACAAGCTGAACATATCCAGGAAGAAGAAGCTGAAATTATTAGACCTAATGCAGATATATTAGCATCAATCACGGCAGTGGAATTAAGTAAAGATAAGCTAAAAACTTTTGACTCACTAGAAGTGAATGTAACATATGAAGTTTATGAAGAGAGAGTAGATGGATTCTTATTAGGTGTAGCCATATATACACCTGATAGAAACTATATATTTGGGCCTAATACTCACTTAGATAAAATATCAGTTCCTAATATAATGGGAAGACATAAAGTGAAGTATAAGATACCTAAGATAACATTATTAGGTGGCATTTACAATATTGATGTAGGTATATTTAATAATGAAGGGATAGTTAATTTAGATTATAAGAGTGATATCAAATCATTTACGATTACCAATGAATATTTTACAGAAGGGCAAGTATATATTGAACATAACTGGGAGGTGATTAAATGATAGAAGTATTATTTGATCAGTACCAAAGATATAAGAAAACACAAGAAATTATTAATGAGCTAAGAAATAAGGAAGAAAAATTTAATATCCTGGAAGTGGGAGCAAATGAACATAAAAATTTAGAAAAGTTCTTACCAAGTGATAAAATTACATACTTAGATATTCAGCTAGATGAAGAGTTTCAAAATGATCCTCAATATATACTTGGCGATGCAACTCAAATGAATTTAGAGGATAATAGTTATGATTTTATTGTAGCGCTAGATGTATTTGAACATATTCCTTCTGAAAGAAGAAAAAATTTTATTGATGAGATAAACAGGGTAGCAAAAAAAGGTTTCATATTAATGGGGCCTTTTGATACAGCTGGGGTAGCAGATGCTGAGAGAAATATAAATGCATTTTTTAAAGGACTAGTAGGCAATGATCATCCATGGCTTGTAGAACATATTCAAAACGGATTACCTAACTGGAAACAAACATTAGAGTATTTAGAAGAGAAAAATATCAAATATACATGCCTTGAACATGGTTCTATAAATATATGGGAAAATTTAATGCGTTATCATTTCTTATCTGTGTACAGCAGTGCAGTATTAGCAGAAGTTAATGTAATCAATCAGTTCTATAATGAAAAAGTATATCCAAGTGATACAGAGGGAAGATGTTATAGAAAAATTATAGTAGGAGTTAAGCAAGGCATACAGCAGTTGACTCAGAAAGAAAAAGCTAAACAAAATGATTTAGCAGAATTCAATTTACTTGAAGCTGAGTTTTATAAAAAATTATGTACTGCATATGCAAATAGTGAAATCCTTGAGTTAAAAGATAATCATATCCATAACTTGGAACAAGTTATTGGAATTAAGGAATCTCAAGTTAGAGAGTTAGAACAAATTATGCTGTTAAAGGATAATCATATAAGTAACATAGAGAAAAACCTTCAAATTAAGGAAAAGCAGATTGAGAATATAGAGGAGATGCTTCAATTAAAGGATAATCATATAAATAATATTGAAGCAATTATTAAAGATAAAGATGTTTATATAGAAAGTATAGAAGTATCTATTAAGGAGAAAGAGCAGCACATTCGTGAGACAGAGCAAGTTATTAAAGATAAAGATAATCATATCAGAAATATTGAAGATATAGTAAGACAAGACAAAAAAGAGCTACAGTTAAAAGATAATCACATCAAGAATATTGAAAGTATGGTAAAACAAGAAAAAGTAGAAATGCAGTTAAAGGATAACCATATAGATAATATTAGTATTGAAAATAAAGCATTGATTAATAAGATAGAAGACTTACAGCGCACACAAGATGAATATAAAAAAGAATTGGATTATGTATACAGTACATTAATGGGGAAGGTATTGAAAAAGCTAATGAATAGGAAGAGATAAGGATTATATTTATGGATAAGTTTAATGGCAAATATAATATTGATGAAGTAGTAATAAGCACGGGAAATAAGATAGTAGTCAGTGGTTGGATTTTATGTGATACAGACTATGATTTAAGAATGGTCTTAGGAGCAGGACAAAAAATAAGTATTAACAAAAAGAATGTAGAACGTATTGATGTACAGCGTACTATGCACACAGATGAAGTAAACTGTGGATTTAAAGATGAAATTACAGTTCAAGGCATGGACTTTGAAGAAGTGGAAATACAAATCTTATATAAAGGTGAATGGCAGACTTTATATAAAAAAGATATTGTAGCTTTAATGCAAGAAAGTGATTTTATCATACATCATATAGACAGTACCATTTTACATAAAGATAAAGTAGTGATACAAGGATGGGCATTTTCTAAACATGGTGATGTGCCCCAAATAAAGGTACCTCAAAGTAAAGGATATAAGATAGATTTTAAAGAACGCCAAGATGTATATAATGCATATCATACGATGTTAAATCACAATAATGTAGGTTTTGAAATAGTCATTACAGGTGATTTAAGAAGTTTGATGGACATAGAGTATAGCATTAACAATTATGTGGTAAAAGATAGCATTAATGTTGGAAGCCTAAAAAAGCAAAGAAATAAGGAAAGATTAAATAAGATATGTACATTAATTAAGCTGGCTAATCTAGATAAAGTAAAGAAGGCAATAGCATATTTTAGAACTAATGGATTAAAGAAACTTATTGAAAAGTTAAATGGTGTTTTAAAAGAAAATTCAGGATACACAAAATGGATTGCAAAGCAGCTGCCTACGTTAAGTGAGTTAGAAGAGCAGCGACAACACAAGTTTGCATATGAACCACTTATCAGCATTGTTGTACCCACTTATAATACACCTAAGCATTTTCTAACTGAGATGATTGATTCGGTGTTAGCACAGTCTTATAGTAATTGGGAACTATGCATAGCAGATGGAAATAGCCAGACGGCAGATACGATTAAGCTTTTAAAAGAATATGTACAAAAGGATAAACGTATTAAAGTAAGCTTCTTGGAAGAGAACTTAGGGATTTCAGGTAATACTAATGCATGCTTGGAATTAGCTGCCGGAGAGTATATTGGATTATTTGATCATGATGATTTATTAACTCCAAATGCACTATATGAAGTAGTTAAAGTTTTAAATGAAGACAAAAGTTTAGATTTTATATATAGTGATGAAGATAAAACGGATGAAGAAGGCAAAGAATTCTTTGATCCACACTTTAAGCCGGATTGGTCTCCAGATACGCTAAGAAGTTACAACTATATTTGCCACTTTACGGTTTTTAGAAGAAACTTGCTTGAGAAGGTAGGCGGATTTAATAAAGAGTTTGATGGCAGCCAAGATTATGATTTATTCTTAAGACTTACAGAAGCGACTTCAAGAATTTATCATATTTCGAAGATTTTATATCACTGGCGTGTACATAGAAATTCTACAGCAGCTAATTTAGATGCAAAAGAATATACAGTAGATGCAGCAAGAAGAGCCTTACAAGCACATTTAAACCGTCAAGGAATAAATGGAAAAATTGAACCTGGTTTAATAAGAGGAACACATCGTGTTAATTATGAGATTAAGGGTAATCCTAAGGTATCTATTATAATTCCAACTAAGGATCATATAGATGATTTAAGCCAATGCATAAATTCTATTAAGCAATCTACATATTCAAATTATGAAATAATCATTGTAGAAAATAATAGTACGGAAGAGTCTACTTTTAAGTATTATGAAGAACTTAAAAAAGAAAATAACATAAAAGTTGTAGTATGGAAGGATGAATTTAACTATTCAGCAATTAATAATTACGGAATACAGTTTGCAGAAGGTGAATATATCATTTTATTAAACAATGATATAGAGATACTTACAGCAAATTGGATTGAAGAAATGCTCATGCATTGTCAGAGAAAAGAAGTTGGCATAGTGGGCGCAAAACTTTACTACCCAGATGACACAATTCAGCATGCAGGTGTAATCATTGGTATCGGTGGTGTAGCAGGACATTCTCATAAATATTTCGAAAGAGAAGATAATGGTTACTTTAGCAGACTAAAAATCATACAAAACCTTAGTGCAGTCACAGCAGCTTGTTTAATGGTAAGGAAAGATGTCTTTGATAGTGTAAATGGTTTAGATGAAGCCTTTAAAGTAGCCTTTAATGATGTGGACTTTTGCTTAAGAGTAAGGGAAGAAGATAAATTAGTTATTTTTACACCTTATGTAGAAGCATATCACCATGAATCAAAATCAAGAGGTACAGAAGATACTCCTGAGAAAGTAGAACGTTTCCAAGGAGAGGTTAAACGATTTTATGCTAGGTGGGGAGAGTACAGGAAGGATCCGTATTATAATAAAAATTTAACGTTAGATAAAGAAGACTTTACTATATGTAGTAGTGAGCGATAAGAGGGGTAAAAGATTAAGGGATATAGAAAGTAGAGTAGGTATATTAGATTTAAAATAAAGTATAAAAACAAGAGATAGGATATTATAGGAGGAAAAATGAAAAGGATTAAGACAATATGGTTGGTAATTCCTTGCTACAATGAAGAAGCAGTATTGCCAGAAACAGCTAAACAGTTATATACAATAATGAGTGATTTAATTAATAGAAAAAAAATATCATCAGATAGTAAAGTGACATTTGTAAATGATGGTTCAAAGGATAAGACTTGGGAGATAATAAGTAACTTACATAGTGATAATAAGCTCTTCTCTGGTATTAACCTAGCACATAATAGAGGTCATCAGAATGCTTTACTAGCGGGATTAATGGTAGCAAAGGAATATGCGGATGCAGTGATTTCTTTAGATGCAGATTTACAAGATGATGTGAATGTAATTGAAAAATTTATTGATAAATATTATGAAGGATGTGACATTGTATACGGCGTAAGGTCTTCAAGACAGACAGATACATCGTTTAAACGTATTACAGCACAAGGTTTTTATAAATTTATGCAATTTATGGGCGTAGATATTATATCAGATCATGCAGATTATCGTTTGATGAGTAAAGTGGCATTAGAGGGGCTAGAAAAATTTAAAGAGGTTAATCTCTTTTTAAGAGGAATAGTACCAATGATAGGATATAAAACAGATATTGTTACATATGAGAGACATGAGAGATTTGCAGGTGAATCAAAGTATCCATTAAAAAAGATGCTCTCATTTGCAATAGATGGTATTACGTCATTAAGTATAAAGCCTATTAGAATGATTACTTCATTGGGAGTTACTATATTTACAGTAAGTATATTGATGCTTATTTACTTTATAATAATCTATTTATTCGGTCATACAGTTCAAGGTTGGACAACAATTGTTACATCTGTATGGGCTATTGGAGGGTTACAATTATTAGCCATTGGCATAATTGGAGAGTACGTAGGGAAAGTGTATTTAGAGACTAAAGCAAGACCAAGGTATATTATATGGGAAGTGTTAAATACGAATGATGATATTAACTTATAGTAGACGTTAGCCGTTTCTTTTTCGTATGAAATTCAAAAACAAACAGGCAGAGGAGAATATTAATGAAGGAAATGAAGAAAGAAAGGATAATGAGATGGGGAATATTAGGAATGGCAGTAATAATCTATTTAATGTGGACTAATGTCATTCCTTTTAATCGTGCACCGGATGAATATGGGCGATATTTAGTACCACAGTTTATTTTTGAAAATGGATGTTTACCTCAAGGAGGAGAGGAAAGTGTTAGGATACCTGGCTGGGGATTTTCATATGCACTTACCCCCATTCTAGGAGGGATAATAAGCAGTATATTTATGAAGGCTTATAGTATAATTGGTGGAAATACAGAGCAATTATATTTAGCGGCTCGTCTAGCAAGTGTTTGTTGTGGTGTAGGAACAGTTTACTTTATGTTTAAAATAGGAAAGGAAACGGTAGGAGAAAGATATAAGTATATATGTGCCAGTTTAATAGCATTTTGGCCACAGTTTACATTCATTTCTGCTTATGTAAATAATGATATAGTAGCAGTGTTTTCAATTAGCATTATAGTCTACTATTGGATACAAGGGATAAAAAGTAAGTGGTCTTTTAGAGCATGTATAGGATTGGGGATAGGTATTAGCATTTGTGCACTATCATACTATAATGCTTATGGATTTATACTTTGTAGTATGATTTTATTTATTAAATCTAATTTATTGATGCAACAGCGATGGAAAGAAATTTTTAAGCGAGGAGGTATTATAGCAGTTATTGTGATTATTTTAAGCGGTTGGTGGTTTATGCGAAATGGGATAATACATAATGGTGATATATTAGGCTTAAAATCTGTAACAGAATATAGTAATTTATATGGTCTACCAGAATTACAGCCGGCAAATCGAGATACACCTCATAATTTAAATGAAAGTTTATTATATATGTTAAAAGATAGAAAATGGATTGACCAAACTTATAAGAGTTTCATTGGAGTATTTGATTATATGAATATATATGTATATAACTGGATATATAAACTCTATGGTATTCTAATGTTAATAGGTGGAATTAAGATAGTTACTATAGCTACAAGATACAAGAAATCAAGGGGGGGACAATTAGATGACCCTAAACAGAACCTCTTATTTGAAATAATGCTTATTTTAGCAGGTGTTATTTCTATTACTTTAAGCTTAATTTATTCATATTACACAGACTTTCAACCTCAAGGTAGATATATTATGGGATGTATCATTCCTCTCATTTATTTTATAACTTTGGCATTAAAGAGTATTGATGAATGGCTTATGAGACATAAAATTAATTTAGGATTACCTTATATTATAGTTAGTATAATGACAATAGTTAATATAATTTGCTTAACAAAGATTTTATTTCCAAGTTATTTTGTAATATCTAAGATTTAGGTGAGATTAATTAAAGTTAGAAGCAGTTATTACATAAGGACATTTATATAAAAATTGAGGAAGAGGATAAAGAATGGATGGTTTAATAAACAAGAGATTCATAGAGTGGATAGAAAAAAATATGTTAGTCATAGCAACTATTTTGATAACTATTTTAGCGATAATAGTTAGATATATAGGCAGAGATAGTATGCTAGGGGATTACATTGGTTTTCTACAACCTTGGTATAATACTTTAAAAGAAAGTGGTGGTATTAGAGGCTTGCGTAGTACCATAGGGGATTATATGGATGGGTATATGTTATTTATGGCGATATTGACATATATCCCCATAAATCCTTTATATGGAATAAAAATTTTTTCTATTATATTTGATTTTATAATAGCAATTATGTCAGCAGTAATAACCTTAAATATATTAAAAGAGGATAAAAGTAAAAAATTATATGCAACCATAGTATATAGCATACAATTATTTTTGCCTACAGTCATTCTAAATGGTTCTTATTGGGGGCAATGTGATGCAGTTTATACAGGGATTATTTTGATAGTATTATTTATGCTTATAAAGAAAAAATATCGTGTTGCACTTTTTTTGTTTGGAATTGGTATGAGCTTTAAATTACATACAATATTATTTTTGCCGTTACTAGTAGTCGTTTATATACGAACGAAAGAGTTTAATATACTAGAATTTTTAAATATACTATTAGGATATTTCATAATGAGTATACCAGCATTGTTAGTAGGAAAACCAATAAAGGACGTACTAAAATTATTAGTCTCCTATGGGACAGGAGCAACATCAGTACTTACAGCTAACTTCAATAATTTTTACAGTCTAATTTGGATAGATAATGAGTATATAGCTACATATATGCGAAGGTTGGGGATATTAACAACTATAGCATTAATAGGAATATGTATGCTTATATTTATATATAAGAGGATTGAAATAAATGGTGAAAATCTAGTTGGTTTAGCGTTATTTTTTATTCTTCTAATTACATACTTTCTACCAGGAATGCATGAAAGATATTTATTCCCAGGAGATGTATTAAGTATATTGTATTTTATAATAAAAAAAGATAGGACAAAGTGGTATATACCACTAGGTGTTAATGTAGCTTCGGCTATATCTTATTTAAGATATGTTACTGGAATAGAGGAACCAAGACAAGGGTTCTTGTGGTTTAATGGAAGTATATCAATAATATATTTATTTATGCTAGTTTATATATTAATGGATATTTATAAAGAACTAGTAAGAAGTAAAATTATTATCCAAACAGAATCTACCGAGTATTAAATTTAAACTAGATATAGGATAATTAAAAGGTGTGTAGAAAAACATAAAAAGGATGAAAATAGATGGAGCAGTTTATTTTAAAGGTAAAGTCGACTTTTATGAATAAAGATTTTATTAAGTTTTTAATTATAGGAGTGATTAATACATTCAATAGTACATTATTTTCTATGATATATGGATTGGTGGTATCTGCTAATTTAGCTTTTATAGGTGGCTATGTAACAAATCTATGTATTGGATATGGTCTAAATAGTAGATTTATATTTTATAGTAAGTTTACTTTTATAGGACTTATTAAATTTATGATTTCTTATATACCTAATTTTATTATTCAAAATATTATTGTATTTTTGACGTATAATATATTGGGATTACCCAATATTGCAGCATATCTTATAGCTGCATGTATTGGTGTACCGGTTACATTTATTTTTGTGAAATTTTTTGCCTTTGAGAAGAAATAAAAAAATGGATAATGATTGTGGCTATAAGTTTATTGATGATATATTAGGTATAAGAAGAGAGTAAATTGTTTTGAGATTAAAATAGGAGAAAAGAAGATGAAAATACTTATAACAGGAGCAAACGGTCAACTAGGCCTTGAAATCCAAGCACAATTAGGACAAGCTCCTAATCAATACAAAGTAATCCCAACAGATTACACAACTTTAGATATCACAAATCTTAATCAAGTTAAAGCAGAACTTTTACTTGAAAAACCAGATGTAGTGATTAACTGTGCAGCACATACAGCAGTTGATAAGTGTGAAGAAGATATTGAAAATGCTTATAAAATAAATGCTATTGGACCTAAAAATCTTGCGATAGCATGTGATGAAATTGGTGCTAAACTTGTACAAGTTTCTACAGACTATGTATTTAGCGGTGATGATTCAGGGGCTAGACGTGAGGATGATGTAACTGGGCCACAAAGTATTTATGGAACAAGTAAGCTACTTGGCGAAGAGTATGTAAAGACATTCTGTAAGAAGCATTTCATTATTCGTACAGCTTGGCTTTATGGTGAAGGTAATAACTTCGTACGTACAATGCTTAAACTAGCTGAGACAAATAAGGAGCTCAATGTAGTAGGTGATCAATTTGGTTCACCAACTTCAACAGTAGATTTAGCTAAAGCAATTATTCAACTTATAGAGACTGAGTATTATGGTACTTTTCATGGTACATGTGAAGGGGAATGTTCTTGGTATGACTTTGCTTGTAAAATCTTTGAGCTTAAAGGAATTGATGTTAAAGTAAATAAAGTAACAAGTGAAGAATTTGTTAGACCAGCTAAACGCCCTAAGTTTAGTGTACTCGATAACTTTATGTTGAAGCTATATGGTTTAAATAGTTTTAGAAATTGGGAAGAAGCATTAGAAGAATATTTAAGATAATTAAAAGGTGCCATTGCGAAATTATGCAGGATTTCGCAATGGCACCTTTCGTTATTGGTATAGGATATTCCTAGGAGAAATTAAAACTTGAATTTACATTCGCAAACGCTCATTTTTCCCCATGTTTCTTGAGGAGTATGCCATGCACCAGTCCATTCGCCGCCATATGATGCACAAACAATAGGGCATTTTTCCTTAGCATCTTCGTTGTTCCAGATAGGGCCGGCAATGACATTGAGTTTTAATTCATTTGAGCCTTGAACGTCTGTATCAAATTCACATTCACAAACACTCATTTCACCAGGTACAACAGTAACCCATTGACCTGTCCATTTTCCAAGATGTGCAGCGCATACGATAGGGCATTTTTTCTTAGCATCTTCATTATTCCAAATAGGACCAGCAGGGATATTAACAGTATATTTAGCCATGATAAAGGCCTCCTTTAAATATGTAATGGTTTTGAAGTTTACTTTTCCGGAGAAGTAATTCTTGAGTAAATAATAGCATGAAATAAATATGATTAGGCTGTTTATAGCTAAGAGGAGAAAATTAAGGTTGAACAGTTGAAAAATTGGGTGAAGAGGAAAATAATATTGTGCACAATATTATGGTGATGAGCTAAGAGGAGAATAAAAGTAGAGTAAGTAAAATATAAATTAGAAGTACTAAATGTCCTATGATGAAAATACAATAAATAGAAGGAAAGGACAATGTATTGGCATAGTGAGATTTTGAGGAAAGGAGATTGTGAGATGTTAAAGAAAACAATTAACAAGTTTGAGCTTACAATAACGCCTTTAGGAGATAGGAAAGCTATCAGGTTAAGCTGGCATAAACCCGATGAAGAAAATAATTATATATATAAAATTTATGGTAGGCATACAGGAGAAAAAGATGAATTTAGTGAGTTAAGACAATATAAGATTCGTGTATTAGAAGTGCATCCAGGAGAAGTGCATCTTAGAAATTGGGTATCAGAGTATGGACTAGGTCAGATTGAATGCAATACTATGTATATAGATGAATTTAATAAAAGGCCTGAAGAAATGTGGAATTATGATGTGATTGCATTTGGCTTTGCAGATGTCAATGGTAATAAAGATTTAAATATGAAGAGTGCCATTATGTTAAAGGAATACATTAGGGCAGGCGGAGGCGTACTATTTGGGCATGATACAGTAATGATACATAAAAAGCACTTTCAAGCTTTTGCACCAGACCTTAATTTAATGCTTGAAGAGAGTGACGATAGGCAAATTAGTTGGTGTAGTACCATTTGTGTAGCTCAAAAGGGCCTGATTACTACAGTACCTTATGAGATGGGTCAGGTAAATACTAAATATAGAATTCCCACTTCTCATAGTTATTTTCAATATCCATATGGCGATGTATGGGTGAAGTTTGAGTCAGACCAAAGTCCTTATTTAACAACTTGGAAAAACTGTGCACTTATTCAAACGGGACATGCAAATGGAGAAGCAACGGATGAGGAACAAAAGTTAGTAATCAATACTATTTTTTACTTGGCACGCAATTTAAAGGCGGAGACGTACCTAAATGAAAATACGGAAGTAAGAAGGATACCTACCATGCCACAAGTTGAAGTGCTAAAGGTAGAAGGAGAGAAGATTAGCTTTAATATTAAGGAAGCAGAAAGTGGTATAAGGTATGAGTATTATGTAGAAGCCACACGTATTGATACAGGTTATAAGATGAAATCGACAATAGAAAGTATTCATATAGGACCAAGTATCATAGGCTATGCTATTGTGATGGATACCAATCCAGATACAATACCTAATGATATAGTTACTGTAGAAGGAAATAGTTATGAGGGAACTTTAACGAGTTTAGGCGGTGTATATATCCATATTAAAGCAATAGATGAATTAGGTAAGAGTTCAGAAACCTTACATTACTTCGTAAAATCTAAGTTGATGAAAGCTGGAAAAGTTTATAAAGAAACAGAAATCGGTTGGCAAAGATTTGATGATAGAGACCCACATATTTTAAAGATTGGAGAAAATTGGACTTACGAGACAGAGAGTAGTATGGGAACGTATAAGAATACGCAAACAATGATTAGTGGCAGCAATAGTAGGCAGCATTGTCTGATGTTTAATTTTGTGGGAACCAGGTTAAGGGTGATTCAAAGTTTAGGAAGTAATTATTCAACACAAGTTGTGTGTGAAATAGATGGCATCCCACATATGTATTCTGTACGTAAAAATGTAAGGCTTTACCAAGTACTTACTTTTGAAAAGATAGGGTTACCATATGGTGAACATCAAGTAAAAATTTATGCTAAAGATGGCGCAAAATTTGATTTAGATGCTATTGAGATTGATGTAGAAGGAAAAATAATGTAAACTTGGGAAAGGTTCTCTGAAAATTTTAAATTTTAGAGGACCTTTTTATATGTTATAGGCCTCAGATAGTATATAATAATACTTGGTGATGATATGGGAAAAATAGATATAACCATTGTGATTCCTAATTACAACGGAGAAAAGTACTTAAGAACATGTCTTGAGAGTATTTACAATCAAGGATATAGTAATTATGAGATTATTATCATTGATAACAATTCAACTGATAGTGATTATAAGTGGCTTAAGGACTACGGAGAGATTAGATTTAAACGCTTAGATAAGAATTATGGTTTTAGTAGAGCCGTTAATGAGGGTATTAAAGCGGCTCAAGGAAAATATGTATTACTACTTAATAATGATACACAGTTATGTCCTGAATTCTTAAGCACCATGTACATTGCTATGGAAAAAGATGATAAGATCTTTAGTGTCAGCAGTAAAATGATACAATATCACAACAAAGAACTTATTGATGATGCCGGTGATGGATACACGTTATTGGGGTGGGCATATAAGCGAGGTGATGGAAAGTCAATTAATCAGTATGAGAGGCAAGAACGTATATTTAGTACCTGCGCAGGTGCAGCGCTATATCGGAGAGACGCTTTTGAAGAAATAGGTTATTTTGATGAAAGCTTCTTTGCATATATGGAGGATGTGGATATAAGTTATCGGGCGAATATATATGGTTATAAAAATATTTACTTACCAGCAGCAAAGGTATACCATATAGGGAGTGCAACAAGTGGTAGTAAGTATAACGATTTTAAAGTTAAATTGGCTGCGAGGAATAATTTATATGTGCCTTATAAAAATATGCCAATGATTCAATTACTTATTAATCTACCGTTTTTATTAATCGGTATGCTCATAAAGGCAATATGGTTTAGTAAAAAAGGATTTGGAAGGACATATGTTCTTGGTATAAGGGAAGGCTTAAAGGGGCTAAAGTTAATAAAGCGTATACCATTTAAAGTGAGTCATTTAAAATATTATATTTATATAGAATGGTTGCTTATTAAGAATACGTTCATATATGTTATGGATAAAATGATGCCAAAACATAATGTAATAAAAAAGTATGAAGAGATACATAAGTATGAAGAGATACATAAGGAAGAAAGGATATAATAAAAATGGGTAAATTTAATTTTATAGAAACATCAATCAAAGATTTATACATCATTGAACCAACAGTATTTGGGGATAATAGAGGCTACTTTATGGAAAGCTATTCAAAACGTGACTTTGAAGAAGCAGGACTTACAATGAACTTCGTTCAAGATAATGAAAGTAAATCCAAAAAAGGTGTACTTAGAGGGCTTCACTTCCAAACAAAACATACACAAGGGAAACTTGTACGTGTCGTTGAAGGAGAAGTTTATGATGTGGCTGTTGATTTGAGAGAAGGTTCACCTACTTTTGGTAAATGGGAAGGTGTACTTCTAACAGCAGAAAATAAGAGACAGTTTTATGTCCCAGAAGGCTTTGCACATGGCTTCTTAGTATTGTCAGAAACAGCAACTTTCCAATATAAATGTACAGATTACTATGCCCCAGAATATGATGGTGGTGTATTATGGAATGATCCAGATATCAATATTACTTGGCCACTTGACGATATAGAAGAAGTATTACTTTCAGATAAGGATAAAGTACAACCAACTTTAAAAATGTTTATGCGCAAAGAAAATCCTTTCAAATATAGATAGAAAATTTAGAAAAATTGTTGCGCAACTAGTGTAAGTTAATATAAACTATTTATTGTAAAAAATTGGTTTATGGGTTATAGAAGAAATATGAGAAGAAGAAAGTTGAGGGAAGAATATGAGTAAAATTAAAAAGGCAATTATACCAGCAGCTGGACTAGGGACAAGATTTTTGCCGGCAACTAAAGCACAACCTAAGGAAATGTTACCAATTGTAGATAAACCTACAATTCAGTATATTGTAGAAGAAGCTGTGGCCTCTGGGATTGAAGATATCATTATCGTAACAGGACGTACAAAGAAGTCTATTGAAGACCATTTTGATAAATCAGTGGAGCTTGAGATGGAGCTTGAAAAACATGGTAAAAAAGAACTTCTTGAAATCGCACGTGCTGTATCTGATATTGCTAATATTTATTACATCCGTCAAAAGGAACCAAAAGGACTTGGTCATGCGATTTTAACAGCTAAGACATTTATTGGTGATGAGCCTTTTGCAGTACTTTTAGGAGATGATGTCATTACATCTGAGACCCCATGCCTTAAGCAAATGATGGATAAATATGATGAATATGGCAGCAGTATTTTAGGTGTACAAACAGTAGCACGTTCAGAAGTTAATAAATATGGTATCGTAGATGGACAACAAATTGGTGAACGTATGTACACAGTTAATAACATGGTTGAAAAACCAAAAACAGAAGAAGCACCATCTAATGTAGCTGTACTTGGTCGTTATATCATCAATCCAACAATCTTCAAATATCTAGAAAAACAAGAGATTGGTGCAGGTGGCGAAATTCAGCTTACAGATGCACTTTGCAAACTCGCACAAGAAGAGCCTATGTTTGCTTATGACTTCGTGGGTAAACGTTATGACGTAGGAAATAAAATGGGATTCCTTCAAGCAACTGTAGAATTTGCATTAGAGCGTGATGACTTAAAGGATGAGTTTAAGCAATATCTTTTAGATATTACAAAGACATTTTAATAAATATATAATATATAATATATAAATAATCTATAAGATTAAAAACTAAAAGGGAAAGCCGTGGGCTTTCCCTTTTTTAGTTTTATTATTGTGCTGAATGAATTTGAATTTCACCGTTGTTAAAGTTAACTTTTAAGTTTAATTGTTCAGCAATGAAACGAATTGGTAAGTAAGCTCTATTATCTTGAATTGTAGATTTGACATTAGAATCTTCAGAGTCAATTTGAATAACTTGACCGTTTACAACAGCAACATTATAACCAAGAGGCATTTCAATAAGTGTATCGCCACTTTGGATGATAGCTGTTTTTGTGCCTGCATTATATTGAATTGGTAAGCCGAGTGCTTCTGAAAGGACTCTTACTGGTACTAAAGTTCTACCATTGCTTACTAAAAGTTTATTTTTTAAATCTACTTTTTTGTTGTTGACAGTAAGTCCATAGTTAACAGGTGTAGCATGAGTTGTTAATTCTCTTGCTTGCGTTTGAATAAGTTTTTCTACAGTACTAGAAACAGTAGTTGGTGCAGTAGGTGCTACTGAAAGTGTCGGATTTTCTGGTGTTACTGGTGTTTCTGCTATTGGAGCAGTAGTATTTGATGAAGAAGTATTACCAGAACTAATAGATCCCCCAGATGATGTTGGCACTTTGTGAATAACAGGGACACTTACTGTAAGTGCTTTTCCTTTGGTTAAAAGTTGCCCAGGGACAGTGAATGTTAACACATCTGGAATAGAAGTCGTATCAATGTTATCGGCACGCATAGCAAATACAAATTCAGATGCATTGTTAACTTTAACACTTGATAGACCAGAAGGTTCTTCACCATTAGTTGTTTTTAAATTAAGTGAGCTAAGGATAGATGAATGTAAAGAACCAGCTGCGTATTTAGGATCTTTAAAAGCAGTATCTTCTAAGCGTACACCAATTTCGAAACGAGAAGAAGCAATATCAGAAGCATAAATAGGGCCTGTGATTACAGTAGCTGAGCCGCCGAGTAAAGCATTTTCTATGATAGGTACACTTACAGTTACATCTTGCGTTGTAGTTAATAATTGTTTTGGAAGTGTAAATGAAAGTGTATCAGTGATTGAATCTATATCAAGTACACTAGTTTTGATATTAATTAAGAATTCATGTTCATTATAGATATAAACGCTAGAGACCTTTTTATAATCTTCTTCAGATGCAAGCGTTTTTAAGTTAAGTGAACTAGTGATGTAAGAAGCAATAGAACTGCCATCCCACTTAGGATCTTTGAGGCTAGTATCTACAAGCTTTACACCAATAGATACATAGTCATTTAAGAAGTTTGAAGTATATAAAGTATTATTGTATGTACAGTTAGAGTCAGCAGTTACATCAACCACTACATTAGCCATATCTATGCTAATAGCAGGCCCAGTAGTAGTTGGCATATCTACATCTAATCCTGGTTTAGTGGTTACATCAATTGCAGAATCTGTAGTTCTTGATGTAAATTGCTTTGTGTGTAGAGCTGGTTGTTGCTGATAAGCTTGTGCAAAAATTGGAGAAGCAGATTGAGCAACTAATGTGGCTAATAATAAATAAGTCATTCGTTTGTTCATATTAAGTTATCCTTTCATGCTGTAATATTATAGATTTCACATTTATAACTTTTAGTTATTCATAATTTTTAGTAATGTGAAATCATTGAGAGAAACCTATTTACGTTGGTTTCTCTATATAGATTTATAGAAACCCTTTTGCATGTAAAATTCTACCATTTATCTAAATCTTTTACAAGATATGTAATAATCCATAGGCAGTTTATCGTTTTAACATGAAAATTAGAGACCTGTCCCCAAGTATTTATACCCCAAGTATTTGTCTCAAAATATGGTAGTGGGGTGGAAGATTATATGTGGTGAATCCGAAAGATTGGAAGTATTGTTAATTGTAGTTTAAAAAAGAAAAGTGATATAATATTTAACGGAGATAAAATATTATGGCGTGATGGGAGATGTAAATATGGCAATACTAGTGACTGGTGGTATGGGGTATATCGGTAGCCATACTGTTGTTGAACTTTTAGATAAAGGTGAAGAGGTTATTATTGTTGATAACCTTAGTAATTCGAGTATAGATGTATTAGATAAGATTGCTGCAATTACAGGCGTGAGACCTACGTTTTATGAGGTGGACTTATTAGATAAAGAAAAACTTGAATTTGTATTTAAGGAGCATCATATTGAGTCCGTGATTCACTTTGCAGGGCTTAAAGCTGTAGGTGAATCGGTGCAAATACCGCTTACATATTATCATAACAATATTACAGGCACATTAATCTTATGTGAGTTAATGGATAAGTACAACTGTAGAAACCTTGTATTTTCTTCATCTGCAACAGTATATGGGATGAATAATGAGGCGCCATTTGAGGAGACAATGCCACTTTCTACAACGAATCCTTATGGGGCAACTAAGCTTATGATTGAGGATATTTTACGTGACCTTTATAAATCAAATCATGAGTGGCACATTGTACTTTTAAGATACTTTAATCCAATTGGTGCACATGAAAGTGGTTTATTAGGAGAAAATCCAAAGGGAATTCCAAATAATCTTTTACCATATGTCATGCAAGTCGCTGTAGGTAAATTAGAGTGCTTAAGCGTTTATGGTGATGACTATGATACAAAGGATGGAACGGGTGTACGTGATTATATTCATGTGGTGGATTTAGCTAAAGGACATCTTTCAGCACTAGAATATGCAAGAGAGCATGCGGGTGCAGAGGCGATTAATCTGGGAACAGGAAATGGTTACAGTGTACTTGAAGTTGTTAAAGCCTTTGAGGAAGCAAGTGCCACACATGTTAATTATCGTATTGCACCAAGGCGAGCTGGAGATATTGCAACATGCTATGCAGATGCCAGCAAAGCTAAAAGGTTATTAAACTGGGAAGCCCAAAAAACGATTGATGAAATGTGTGCTGATAGTTGGAGATTTATAGAAAAGTTATCGCATCAATAGATGAAAAAATCGAGGTTCTTTAGAGAAGATGAAGCTGTCTTCTCTAGAGGACTTTTAGTTTTTTACTTGAAGGTTGAGGTTTTTTTGATATAATAAACTTTATTATAAGACTAAAATAGAGACGGAGAAGATAGGATGAAGTTATCCATTATTATAGTGAACTACAATACGTATAAGCTCACTAAACAAACAATTGAAGCTGTTATTAGTCAAGAAGTAAGTTTTAAATATGAAATAATATTAGTAGACAATGCTTCAACAGATGGAAGTATTCAAAACCTTCAAGAAGACTTTGAGGAAATTATTGCAGAAGAGAAGTTGAGAGTCTTTAGAAACGGACAAAACTTAGGATTTGCTAAGGCTAACAATCAAGGTATGAGAGCAGCTAAAGGTTTATATATATTATTACTCAATTCAGATACGGTGGTAGGACCGAACTGCCTTGAAAAATGTGTCGTGCAAATTGAGAGTGATAATAAAATTGGAGCATTAGGGTGTAAGGTAGTTTTACCAGATGGGAAACTTGATCATGCGTGTAAGCGTGGCTATCCGACACCGCGAGCGTCTCTTTATTATTTCTTAGGACTTGATAAAAAAGACCCTATTAAGTATGGACAATACGATGCGCTTTATTTAGATGAGGATGAAGTAGGTGAAGTAGATGCCTTAATGGGAGCCTTTATGATGATGCCTAAAGCTGTACTTGATAAAGTAGGGTTATTAGATGAAGACTTCTTTATGTATGGTGAAGACATAGATTTATGCTTTAGAATAAAAGAGACGGGACTACGTATTTTATATTACCCAGAGGTGTATATTACACATTATAAGGGTGGTAGTTCAAAGAAAAGAAGAAACAAAGTTATCTACGACTTCCACAATGCAATGTGGATATTTTATAAAAAACATTACTATGATAAATATAATATGTGGATAACCGGTTTAGTTTATGCAGGTATATGGTTGAAGTATGCATTAGAGATTTGTAAAAATTTCTTTAGGGGAATCTTACATTAAAACTTTATAATAAACGACTAAACTTAAGACAAAATTAGAGTGGAGAGAGTTGGGAATATGAAAAAAGAAGCGATATTACTTTACAATCCAAAGGCAGGACATAGAACAATCAAGTTTCAAATTGATTTAATTGCCCAGCAGTTACAAGAGTTAGGTTATGGCTTAAGGCTCTTTAGAAGTGCAAAGCCTGGTGATATTAAGGAATATATCATTGAGCATATTACAACAGACAATACAGATCTCATACTCATCGCTGGAGGAGATGGGACTGTTAATGAATGTATTACAGGGATGGGCATTAAAGACATAGATATTCCTATCTTAATCCTACCAGTAGGTACAGCGAATGATTTTGCTAATTCAGCAGGTATTCCATGTAAAATACAAGATACACTTAACTTAATTAAAGAAGATAACTTAAAGTATATTGATATTGGCAAAGTAAACGATAAGTATTTCGTTAATGTATGTAATATGGGACTCTTTAGTGGCGTATCGCATACAGTAGATTTAGAAATGAAAAAACGCTTTGGTAGATTAGCTTATTACTTTAAGGGATTTGAAGAAGTACAAAACTATCAGGCAATGGATATGACGATTACTACAGATCATGGCGTTCTAAATGAAAAGTATATTCTTGTACTTGTCTTTAATGGGAAAGGTGCAGGCGGTATGCTTAAGCTTGCTAAAGATGCGGACATTAGGGATGGTAAGTTTAATTTAGTTTGCATTAAAGATGTAGGCTTCTTTGAAGTACCAGGATTATTCCTTAAAGTATTACAAGGAGAACATTTAGACGATAGTCGTATAGATTACTTTACTTCATCTCAAGCTAAGATTGAGTGCCATAATCAAGATGCAAATGGTACGCACTTTGTAACGGATGTGGATGGTGAAGAAGGACCAGCATTTCCACTCAATATTGAGGTAATAGAAGATAAATTCCGAGTTTACTTGCCTGTAGGAGATGAGTAGGAGAAGGGCCGGTGAGTTTTAGTACCATGTCTGGCTGCACCTTACGTAATTTGTGATGCTCTAAGCTTATGAAATAAAGCAACGCTAAAACCGCTTTAATTCACTTCGCTAAGAGCATCAACAAATTACTCCGGAGAGGCAGACCAGCCATGGTGCTAAAACTCACCTCTTCTTCTAATCACTGGAGCTTCAGGCAAAACTCTACATTGCGTTTAAAGCGTTTAAAGTGAATTAAGTTTGCTTGAAGAGAAGTGGCGTAGCGCTCGTTGCACTGCGCTGTTGGAACGGCAATGGTTAGATAAAGGAATCGGGTGTACTTGAGATAAAGTAAATAATATAAAGTAGAATATGAGATAGATTAAATAAGAAGACATATTAGTTAAAGCTAGTATGGCTTCTTATTTTTTGTGTATGAGGAAATACTTTAGGCTCATGTGGGTGGGTGATGTGTTTCTTCATAAAGTTGTTAAAGTTAGCATAAAGTGAGGTTAAAGTGTAAAAATTTTCAAAAAAGTACTTGATTTTGGAAAAAATATCCTGTATAACATGATTATAACCTTTGCTTGTGGTAAAAAAAGTAAAAAGGGAATGCTAGTGAATTACAAATACATATATAAGATAGATGGAATGCAGAAATACAAACGATAAAAGTTTGGAGGGATACATATGTTGTGGGAGATGCTATATTGTGTAGTATTTTTTATATTACCTTTAGTAGGGATGTTTACAGCTATTGCTGTGAAGGCTTTTGGAAATAGTAATAATGAAGAAGTTGAGTTAGAGGAAGTTGTAGATCGCATTGTAGGAGGTAACAATGATATAAGAGTTGCTGTTGGTGGCGCTAGAGCAAGAGAAAGATATTACTATGAGAGTAGGATGCGGCCGTGTGAAGGTTTTGAGCAGGGGGCATTGGTGATAGATTTTTATGCCTATAGAGAATTGGGAGTCATTAAAATCTTAAAAAGAAGGATGTATGCTAGGGATGGTCCTGGAGACACGAGTTAAGGATAGGAACATATTTACATAGATGAGGAGTATGAGGGCAGCTAGAAGGCAGAAAAGAAATAGAAAAGAAATAGAAAACAGAAGGATAGTAAAGTATAAAAAGTTAAGAATGATGTGAGTCAAGAATGATGTGGGTTGTCGGATAGGGTGACTTGGAGACGTACACTAGAGATGATGAGTAATGAGAGGGCCTGCGATAGAGGCCAAAGAGAGTGAGACGTACTGAAGGCACTCTGGATGACTTAGGGTATGTAGTCAGAAAGAAGAGGTAAGTAGTAATAAATGTAGGGTTGTAAAAGCGTGGGTGTATAAGGTATAAGTGCGTAGGTATATAGGTATATAGGTATATAGGGATGTAGTATGAGGCCTGTGGAGGGGCTGTTGATAATAATAGTGAGGAGAGAGGGAAAATTGTGAGAGGTAAATAGGAAAAGTAGAGAGGCTATAAAAGTAACGAGGATATGTCATTAGCGCAATGTAACTAATGCGTAGTAACGCGACTAGACTATAGATATAAACTATTATGTTTGCTTTATAAATGATTATGTAGCCCATTTTGCATAGGCAAATGGCGGCAGTGTACCGCCCTAGAAGAGGGTTTGACGATAACATTTGTAGATTAAATGAGTAGCTTATAAATTGGCGGCTATAGTGTAGGAAGGTGAAGTCAGAGGTGCAAAGTGCTGATGAAGAATTCAGATGTAAGGAAGAAGAAACCTAGTAGACCGTCTAGGTATGTGAGAGGAATAAGTGAGGTAAAAACAGTTTTCTGTAATTATGGGAAAGCGGAGCCCGTGTAGGTTGCAGAAGGCTAGGTGAGTTTATGAGACGTGATAAGTCATAGTAGGAAAGGAGGAAGAGTTTTAAAATCCCTTTAATTGAAAATAAATAACCATAGCGAAGGTTTACGCAGGGCCATTTTATAAATGATACGGCATTTATAAAATGGCCTATTTTTTAACGTTGAAGAAGTAAGTATTTCCCGGAAAATGTTTATAAAATGAATGTTTTGTAGAAAAAGATACAAAGAAATCATAGGAATAACTAGATTTTATAGATGTGAAATCTATAGAAGAAAAAGATTATAAAAAATTTTAAAAAATATATAGGGAAAGTTTTTTTGAAGGACATATATAAGGGTGTAAGGAGGTGATAAAGATGGCAATCACAACAGAACTTAAAGGAATTAAGTTAGTGCTTGATCTAGAAAAAGGTTCTCAAACTATTCCAAACTGCAATCCATCTGCAACAGATGAAAGCTTAAACGCTTTAGGCAAAGCAGTTGCTGGTTTAGTACAGTCTCCTGTGGAAGCAATCGTTAAGGTTGAAGAAACAGTACTTATTGAGGAGTAATCTAGAAGGAGCAGCAAAATCTTAAATGAAAGGAGGTCATAAATATGGCTGAGATTACAAAGAAAAATCTTGTGTTATCTTTTAATACACCAGCAGGTGCAACACTTAAACTAACAATCAATACACCAAATGAATCACTTACATCTGAAGAAATCAGCAAAGCTATGGATGCAATTGTTGATGCAAGAGCTTTTGGTGAAGAGCAAGTTGTAGCTACTAAGGAAGAAGCTAAATATGTTATCCAAGAAGTAGAAGCAATTGAACTCTAAGATTTAGTCAGAAGAGTTGATTGATGCAAAATGGAAATAATTTCATTATATATGGAACTAATCATGAGAAGGAGTCGTCTATATTCAATAGACGACTCCTTTTTATCATGCCTCTTATTGTATTTTCAATGAGTTTAGACTAGAATAGAGATAAGATGTGACTAGAATGTAAATAAAAAAGGAAGTTTTCATAAATAGAAATCAAGAAACTGATATAAAAAGAAAAGGGGACAAATAATGAGTAGAAAAATTATGAGCAAATGGCTTATGATCTTAGGACTTAGCGCGATATATACAGTTAATACTTTTGCAGCAACAATAAGTGATGTACCAAGTTCACATTGGGCATACAATTCGATTGTAGATATTGAAGAGAGAGGATTCATGTCATTAAATAGTGCAGGAAACTTCTTCCCAAGTGCTACAATGAACTACTTTGAGGTAGCAGATGTTATGGCAAAAGCTACAGGCTATGTAGATGTTGAAGTCAATAAGAATGTAGATGAGACATTTAAAAAGCAAATCATTGCCAACTATGAAAAACAAAAACCAACCCTAGAAGCGTATGCGAAAAAGTATAGTGCTTGGGATAAATTATATGACCAACAAGTAGCTTATCTTTTAGGTAGAGGTTATATTTCTACAAGTGACTTAGATAGCTTTGTAACATCATCAGGTAAACAAACAATGACTAAACAAGATTTAGCTGTTTTAATTGTAAGATTCTTAGGTAAAGAAACAACAGCTAAAAATACATATAAATCAACTGGTTTTGCAGATGAAAGCAGTATTAAAGAAGCAAATAGACCACACGTAGCTTACCTTAAGAGTTTAGGACTTATTAATGGGACAGGAAACTTTGAACCAAATACAAAGGTAACAAAAGCATTATGTGCAAAAATGTTTAGTGATGCAGCTATTTATAAAGAAAAGTCAAATGGAACAACAGGTAATTCTAACAATACAAATAATAATACAAATGCAGCAAGTGAACAGGTTACTATTAAAAAAGTATTGACTAAAAATGCAAATGAATATTATGTATCATTAGTAAGAGGAAATAATACATCTTACTATACAATTAAAAATACAGTACAAGTTTTAGATGCAAATGGAAAAGCTATCAATATCCTAGATGTGCCAGCAGAAACAAAAGCAACAGTTACAATTGCTCTAGAAAATAGTACAGAATATATTACAAGCATGCGTTTAGTAGGCGATGCAACAAATAGTACAGATAACTCAGAGACAACAGGCTCAGATACAAATACAACACTTCAGACAGTTTCAGGTACGCTTGTTGAGCCAAGTAGCAATGGCATTATGCGTATCGCACTAGCTGATGGTACAATTAAAGTGTACATTTTAGATGCAAACAATGTTACTTTCTTAAATGGTGTAGTAGCTTCAGCTGATGATATTGCAGTGGGTGATAAAGTAACACTTACGCTACAAGGAAATTCTGCGCTTAAAGTACAAGCTACAAGTTCGACGACAGGTAGTACAGGTGGAAGTAACAATAACGGTACAAATACAGGCGTATCAGCTGTAAATAGTGGTGAAGTTATAAGTAAAACATTTACAACTAAAGGCTATGTTTTTACAGTGAAAAATGGTAGTACAGAAATGGATATTACAGTACCTTCAACAGCTAAAATCACAAGAAATAACAAAAGCAGTGAAATTGTAGACATTAGAGTAGGTGATACATTAGCTTTCACAAAAACAAATGGTGTTGTAACGGCTGTGCAAGCAACTGGTGTTAAGAAAACAGTAGAGGGAACATTAAATGCCTTTACATTATCTGCAAATCCAACGCTTACAATTAAAACATCAGCAGGGCTTGAAACTTATCATGTAGGTACAGATGCAGAATTTTATGATCAAAAAACTAGAAAGTATATTACACTTAGAGAACTTCACTTAGGTCAAAGCTTAGAGGTTGTTTTAGATAGTAAAGAAGCTATTTCTGTAGATGTGGTATCAAACAATGGCTATGCCAACTATAAAGCAACAATTAGTGAAGTAGGTTCAGGTTATAGCTATATTGATGTAGTTGTAGATTATGACCCAATCTCAGGAGGCAGCCAAGTACCAAAACGCATTTATACACCAGTAGATTTAACAATCACATTAAATGGAAAAGTACAAAGTAGAAGTGTGCTTAGAGAAGGTATGGAGCTTGTAATAACATATGAATATTTAGATGATACAGCACCACAAAAAATTCTTATTTTAGAATAAAGACTTTAGGAAAGTGTAAAGTTTCAAATTAAAACAACGTAGGGGTGGCATGGAAAAGTGTGTCACCCTTACGTCATTATTAAAGAAAGGAAAATGAATATGCTAGACAGAGGGCGAAGAAGCAAAAAGGTTATCAAAATATCAGATCGCAGAAGAAAAGGTCATACAGTACGAGTAGACAACCATATGATACGAATAGCAGTTGCCGTAGGAATTGTAATAGGAATTTTATTAACCTTCATGCCAAATGCATATCAAATTACTATAGATGGCACCGTAGTTGGGGCAATTAAAGATAAAAAGGTCATAGAACATGCAAAGGAGACTGTAGAAGCACAGTTAAAAAGTGAATATGGCACAAATATACAGTTTGAAGATGATCTTGTTTTAAAAAGATATAAAGCAAATAAAAAAGATTATATCCAACCAGAATACCTTGTAAGTTATATGCGTAATTCTATGGGGATACTAATAGAATTTAAGGAAATCCTTGTAGATGGTGAATCTGTGGGGATTGTAGCTACAGATAAAGAAGTCGAAGCGTTAAAAGCGGCGCTTAAAGAAAAATATTATGGTGATAGTGATGTAGAGGTGGAGTTTGGCAAAGATGTAAAGATTGTAAATACATTTGCTAAAGAAAGTGACCTTACAAGCATTGAAAGACTTGTAGAGATTTGTAGTGCAACGACACCGAAATCTGTGACTTATACTGTGAAATCTGGGGATACATTATACGGTATAGCCCTATCTCTGGGGATAACTGTAGATAATCTTAAAAGTGCAAATCCACAGATGAATGATAAAACTGTACTTAGTATAGGCGATGAACTAAATGCCAACATTTATGAACCGCTTTTACCACTAAGAATAGTAGAAAAACAGAAAACAGAGGCACAAGGTGGAAATAAGGCGACTCAAACAGAGGCAGGAAATCAAGCTGAAAGTAGTGAGTCAAATACAAGTAAAACAAATACAAATAGCTAGTGACATATAATGATTTTATATAGGCAAATCTGTATAGGCAGAAATAATTTGATAATATACAATAGGGGGATTATGAAATGCAAAAAATCGCAGTAATTGAAGATGAAAAGACAATCTCGGACATTATTAAGTACAACCTAGAAAAAGAGGGATATGAAGTTCATGTGGCTTATGATGGAGAGGAAGGCTTAAGGCTTATTAATAAAGTAGACCCAGACCTTATTATGTTAGATATTATGATGCCTAAGCTTGATGGGCTTGAAGTATGTAAAACTGTAAGACAAACTAAAAATACGCCAATTATTATGCTGACAGCAAGGGCAGATGAAATTGACAAGGTACTAGGTTTAGAATTAGGTGCAGATGACTATATTACAAAGCCATTTGGAATGCGTGAATTAATCGCAAGAGTTAAAGCAAACCTTAGAAGAGTAAGTAGTAAGTCAATTGCAGCAGAAAATAGTAGTGATATTTTAATAGAAGATAATCTAACAATGGACCTTTCTAAATATGAAGTTTCTAAAGAAGGCAATGTAATAGATTTAACGCTTAGAGAATTTGAACTTCTTAAATTCTTATGGCTAGAAAAAGGTAAGGTCTTTTCAAGAGAAACACTTTTAGAAAAGGTTTGGGGTTATGAGTATTATGGAGATGTAAGAACAGTAGACGTAACCATTAGAAGACTTAGAGAAAAAATAGAAGATGATGCATCAAAGGCTAGTTTTGTATTAACTAAGAGGGGTGTGGGCTACTATTTTAAAGGATAAGGAAATGAAACTTAGTATACAAGCAAAGATTGTAATGATTTATTTATGTACGATTGTTATTATCATGCTAATCAGCGGAACTTTCATTGTTTATTCAACAGAGCAGCGTGACTACAAACAGGTTCAAAGTGAGATGGAGCAGCTCACAGATTCCATCGCTACCAGATATGAATGGAATCAGAAACAAGATGACATTGATGAGATGCTAAAAGAGTATCTCAATTTAACAAATGGTAAAAGTAAGATTTACCGATTGGATGCTACAGGAAAGGTAGAATGGGGAACAAGTAATGCAATCCCAGAAGGCGAAACAGTATCACAAGAAGTGGTTATTCGTGCGATTAATACAAAAGAATTTGCAATGGCATCAGTGAATCACTTTGGAGGTATTTTAAGCGGTCGCAAAGAAACAGATTGTGCAAGACCTATTTTAAATGCACAAGGAGACAGCATTATAGCCATTATCTATGTTGTATCAGATATTACTCAAATCTATGATAATATGGAACGTATTATGGGAACAATCGCAACGAGTTTAGTTGCTTCTATGTTCATTATGATTGTTTTCGGTGTATTTTTCTCAAAAATGATTACAGCGCCAATCAAAGCATTAACAGTAAGCGCGAAGAAGCTGGCAAAGGGAAATTCCATTACGCGTATTCCAGTAGAGGCAAATGATGAAATCGGTGAGCTCACTCAAAGTTTCAATTACATGGCAAGCCAACTGAGTAATACGATGGAAGTCATTACTAGTGAGAAGAACAAGTTAGAGAAAATCTTCGAACATATGGCAGATGGTGTGATGGCCTTTAATAGACAAGGGATGCTAATCCATGTGAACTCTGTATGTTATGATATGATTGGGGTCTTAAATATGGGCCACCGTTTTAATGCGATCTTTGAGAACATTGATGCAGAGATGGATTTTGAAAGACTTTTATTAGGTGAGGCGAATAATACTTTAGAAAAGTTGGTTGTTGTAAATGGGAAATATTTAAATATGCATTTTGATGTGTATCTCAATGCGAAGCAGGAACCAGATGGACTAGTTGTAGTCATTCAGGATGTTACCAAACAGCAAAAGCTAGATGAAATGCGAAAAGAATTTGTGGCCAATGTGTCCCATGAACTTAGAACACCACTGACGACAGTTAAGAGCTATACAGAAACTTTAATAGATGGTGCCATTGAAGAAAAAGAGATGGCCCTTCATTTCTTAAATGTTATGGATAAAGAAACAGACCGCATGACAGCACTTGTACATGACTTATTAGAACTTTCACGTATTGATAATAGACAGATTCAGCTTAATTTAGCAGAAATAGATATGAAGGCGCTAGTAGATGAAGTATTAGAGGCACAAATCATACATATTGATAAAAATGGTCATAAGTTAGTTTATAAAGTAGATGAGACTCAGGAATATTATATTTATGGTGATAGCACAAGAATTAAGCAAGTGCTTCATAATATCATGTCTAACGCCATAAAATATAGTATTGACCCAGGCACAATCACTGTTTCACTTAGAAAAGAAAAAGCACGAATTATTGTAGAAGTAGCAGATACAGGTATTGGGATACCCGCATCGGATCTCGCACGTATATTTGAGCGTTTTTACCGTGTAGATAAGGCGAGGTCTAGAAAGCTAGGTGGTACAGGACTTGGTTTATCTATTGCAAAAGAATTAGTTGAACTACATGGCGGCAATATTCGTATTGATAGTGAAATAGGAAAAGGAACAGTTGTTACATTAAATTTTCTTGATTATGATGCACCACTAAATAACTAGTAACATGTGTAAAAAAAACGTTATTATGATGTAATGCATTTGTAATATATATCTTATATAATGTAAGTGTAATAAATTATCTATTAAAAAAATGTTGTTAGAAAGGGGGATTCGTAACTATGAAGTGTATTAGAAAAGTCATTGTGCTACTCATGCTAAGCTTAATTGGTGTATTTGGTACAACAATTTATGCAGCGGAAGGAAACGAAGGCTCTAATGTAGTTGTTAAGTCAGAACAGAAGGATGGCAAAACCATTGAGTATTTGGCAAGCGAAGATGGGTACATCTCTCGAATCACCCAGCCTAATAAAATTAATATGACAACTTTCGAAAGTAAAATTAATTTAATGGGTGAAGCCTCATCTCAAGGAACAGAAATCACAATAGAGATTTATAATACAAAGACAATCACTAAAGCAGGCAAGAGCGAAACTGTATTTAAGAGTGAACCTACTTATACTTATAAACTTGGCAAAGTAGGCACAACTTGTACTTTCAACCAAATCTTAGATTTAGTTGTAAGTGACAATAAAATCGTCGTGAAGTATACAGATGCTACAGGCAAAGTAAATGATGAAATGGCATTTTATATTACACGTGAGTCAGAAGAAAGTAAACAGCAAATTAAAAATTACGTTGTTTTTCAAAGTGTAAAAATATCTCAATAAATAAGGTGAGACGATGAGAAGTAATATACTTAAAGTATTTGTTTTAGGTATACTCATTGTAGGGTGCATATGGCAAACAACGATATTATGGCTTGGCGATCTGTCAAGCCATAATTTTTTACAACAAACTGAGTCTATGCATCATATAATAGTTCAACCTAAGGCAATATGGGTAAATGTAGGCAGCTTAGCCTATAATATCCAAGAGGTGAAAAGTGAATATGAAACAAGGTTAACAGATGAGTTTACTGAGCAGCTTAAGGGACAGGAAATTAAACTAGAGGTAGATAAAAGTTTGACCTTTGAAGATGCATTTAATAAGCGTGGCATTATTTACGAGTATGGGACATATCTTACTTTAGATGAGATTGTGGGTATGGAAGTCACTAAATCGGCAGGAGAAATACGTATTAATAATATTTTAGTAGACTTAAGTGACTACAATGAACATAAGACCTATCTCTATTTAATAGGTAGGGAATCTGACCCAATTTACAAAGTGACACTTTCAAGTAAGTTGGAGGCACACTATAGGGTATTGAAGAATGTTGATTTAGATAACAATGAAATCACATATCAGCCAAGTAATACATGGACAACAACGACTAAAGAATACATCCAAGGTAATGTTTTTTTACCTAATATTAGTACCAGTACACCAATGATTTATGAACAGCTTGTGCTTACGAATAATGTACAACAAGATACAATGGAGGAAACTAAAAACAGACTTTCAAACTATGTCAATACGTTCTTCTCCAATCCGCTTGTTAAAGAAGTAGAAAGTGCAGGAGATGGCAGTATCATTTATCGTGAAGGACAGAAAACAAGTGTCAGATATAATCCAGTGGGAACATTGGAATTTAGTATCGCGACGGCCACAGAAGCAGACCGCTTATCAAGTGTGGAAAAGATGGTCGCTGTGAATTCGTTTGTGGAAAAGAGTCCAAGCATTCCAAGATCTATTAAGCAGGGGCTTTACTTAAGTAACATTATAGAGCAAAAGGGAAAAGGTGAAACGACTTATCAGTTCGATTATCAGTATGAGGGCATGAGTGTACTTCTAACGGAGCGTTTTAAAGATGAGCTTGGTATCAATGCGATGCTGGAATTAGTCGTAAAAAATAATCAGATTGTTAAAGGAAAGTGGCTTTTACTAGACATTGAGGTAGACACTGAAGGGGCGCAGAAGAAAGGCGAACTGACAAAGAGCTTCAATAGTGTGATTGATGATGTTTATAAAGGACAGAAATTACAAGATTTAAGGTGTAGTTACATTATTAACAGCATGAATGAACCGATTACATTTAACTGGGTAATAACATATAGTAGTGAAGCAGATTTATCAGATAATAATACTGATAATGAAAGTAATAACATAAAGGGCAATATTACGACTGGTAATAGTGTCAATGCAAGCGTTAAAGAATAGGGGTGAGGAGATGAATGGTAGAAAGATATTAAATGAACTCATTGCTATTTTTATATTTTTAAATGTAGCGCTATTTACTTTTAATGTAATCAAGACTGTGGCTAATTATAGATTAAGTGAAGCACGTATTAATAATGTTATTTACGCATTAGAACAAAAGCAAATTTATTTAGAAACAAAGCTTCCAAGGAATTTTGGACCTAAAGAGCAGGCAACTTTAAGTGACCTTTTAGGAAGTAGCACAACAGTAGAAAGATATGACTTAGTAAGTGCTTTATTTGGCGCTAAAAATGGGAATATTACTGTATCTAAGGATAGTAATGAGCCAGATGTTATTATTCATAAGTTTCAAGATGAAGCTTTAGAATTTAGTAGAAATACAATTACATATACAAATAGTAGTGTCCCTGATAAGGGAACGCAGAAGATTAGCATTCAAAATGCAAAAAAGGTGTGTAAGGCATTTATAAAACGGTTAAACTATAGTAAAGTTTTTGAAAATTCAGACATACAATATAGTGAAGTAGAAAATTGTCTAGAAATGACATTTTTTGAAAGACATAAAGGATTACCAGTGTTTGATACCTATATTACTTTTGAAATCGTAGATGGCCAGATTAAAAAGGCAACAATGAAGCTTGGTAAAATAAGTAAGCTAGAAGGAGAAGTAGGCAAAAAAACTATTTACCCAATAGACTTAGTACTATTTGGCATAGATGATGATTTAGAAGTAGAAAAGCCAATTTATATTACAAATATTACACTAGGTTATAAAACGATAAATCAAAAAAATATAGCCCTTTTAGGCGCACAACTTATACCCGTGTATAAAATAGAGTTCAAAGGTTTAAATAATCCTATATATGTGAATGCTTATACTAATAAACGAATAGAATAATATTAGTAGAATAAGCTTTTTATTTAAGGTGTTTAATGATATAATACAATGTGGTATAGAGCGTAATGTTTTGTTTAAATAATTATTAAGAGGTGTTAAGGTTGAGCGAGTTGTATATAAATGGTGGCAAACGCCTAGTTGGAGAAGTAACTATTAATGGAGCTAAAAATGCAGCAGTTGCTATTTTACCAGCAGCTCTTTTAGTAGATGGAATAAGTGAAATTGAAAATTTACCATATATAGATGATGTACAAAAGTTAACGAGAGCTATGGAGGACTTAGGTGCAGTAACTACATTAGAGGATAAACATACTTTAAAAGTAGATGGCTCTACTTTATTTAATCATAGAGCAGTTAATGATTATGTAGGACATATCAGGGCTTCTTATTATTTAATAGGAGCTTTATTAGGGCGCTTCAAAAAAGCTGAAGTAGCTATGCCTGGTGGTTGTGATTTTGGCGGCAGACCAATCGATCAACATATCAAAGGATTTGAGGCACTTGGTGCAACAGTTGTAGTAGAAGATGGTGTCATTAAAGCACATGCGGACAAATTAATTGGGACAGACATTTACTTAGATGTAGTAAGTGTAGGTGCAACAATTAATGTCATGCTTGCAGCAACACTTGCTGAAGGTACAACAATTATTGAAAATGCAGCAAAAGAACCTCACGTAGTAGATGTGGCAAACTTCTTAAATATGATGGGTGCTAGTATCAAAGGTGCAGGTACAGATGTTATTCGTATTAAGGGTGTAGAACGTTTAAGTGGCGGCAGATACTCTACAATCCCAGATCAAATAGAAGCTGGTACTTATATGATGGCAGCAGCTATTACAGGTGGGGATGTATACGTACGTAATATCATTCCAGAACATATGTATTCTGTAAGTTTAAAAATGATGGAGATGGGTATCACTATCGAAGAAGGTGATGACTACATTCGTGTAGTAGCACCACAAAAGCTAAAGGCAACAAATATAAAAACATTACCTCATCCAGGGTTCCCTACAGATTTACAACCTCAAATGGCTACACTTTTGAGCATTGCTGAAGGAACAAGCACAATTATCGAAGGTGTATGGGACAATCGCTTCCAATACATTGATGAACTTAAGAAAACAGGAGCCGAGATTACAGTAGAAGGACGCACAGCTACTGTAACCGGAGTAAAAGCACTTCATGGTGCAGAAGTAAAAGCAACAGACTTACGTGCTGGCGCGGCATTAGTTTTAGCAGGTCTAAGAGCATCAGATGGTAATCCAATGATTATCAGCAACGTTAAATTCATCGACCGCGGCTACGAAGCCCTCGAAGAAAAGCTCACAGCCCTAGGCGCAGATATCGTTCGTAAGAACTAATTATAATTTATTAAAACAAAAGAGCATCATAACAGATATAAAAAAGCTACAGATGATAACACCTCAAAGGTTTATTTCTGTAGCTTTTTTATATCTGTTATCCAAGCATAAGCTTATGCTATACCATTTTATTTTTCAGGTGGTGTATTGCGAGATACCCATTGATTATTAGTAGCTGTCTTTTGCGCTTTATCATGAAAGTACTTAGTACCTTCTGTACTTTGATAAGGATTTTGTCCCACCCATTCATTATCAGTAGCAGATTTCTTTGCTTTATCCATAAGTATTGCCTCCTTTTATGTCCACAAACATTATAAATCTATTATCCCACCAACAAATAAAAAAATACTGGCATATAAAGCCAGTATTTTTTTATTTGTTGGTAAATCAAGCAGAAAATATTAGCTTTATGCTGACCCATAAAGAAAACACTTACAACTGTAACTGCCCTAAGCTTTTGCAAGGCAGAACTCTTGCATAAAGAAAGTTTAAAATTAACACCCGGATTAGTCTGTATATGGAGCAATTTGATGAAACACTTAACGAAGGGGAATGAAGCGGTGTTAGCGGTGCTGTTTGAACGGAGCGTAGCGCAGTGAGTTCACCGCGTTGCTTTGTTCACCAAGTTTAGCGTTTCACAAATTGCGTAGTCAGCAGCTAAGGAGGGCGTTAATTTTAAACTGAGCTCTTACGTAAGAACCCTACTCCAGTGTAAATTTACCCACAATATCTTCTAATACTTCCACACACTTCATATTTGTAGTAGCAAGTGCATTGGTTTGAGTGGTTGTACGTACCATATCACTTGTTTTTTCGGCGATATCCATGACACCTTTGCTAGCTTCTGTGATTGTGGCATTAATGCCTTGAATAGATTCATTAATTTGCATCGTAGTTGTAGAAAGTGTATTAATAGCTTCAAAGATTTGTGACATATGACTTTGAAAGGCGTTAGCATCATTGGCATATTGTTTGCTGACATTCATGAAATCCTCATAGTCACTAAGTACAACATTTTCTAAGAAGTCACTAGTATCCATTAAGCAGTTAGACATATTAGAGAAGGCGTCATGTACTTCTGTAATAATGCTGCTGATATCACTGACAGCTTTGCTAGTTTGAGAAGCTAGGGTAGAGATTTCAGTAGCAACTACAGCAAAACCTTTACCGGCATCACCGGCGCGAGCAGCTTCAATAGAAGCATTAAGTGCAAGTAGGCTTGTTTGAGAAGAAATACTCGTAATGGTATTGGTAAGTGCATTTATTTTTTCAACGGCCTGAGCTTTTTCAATAGCAAGGGCTGTTTTATCTTTTACACTAGTATAAACATCAGCCGTTTTATTTGTAGCAGAAGCTGTTTTATCATAAAGCGCATTGGCACGATTTAAGACTTCTTCTGAAAGTTCATTACCAGTACGTGAGAGTGTACTGATGGCAGTTGTATTTTGATTAATAAGTTGTGTGTTATCACTAATTGTTTCAGTGGTGGCAGCAGTTTCTTCCATACCAGCAGCTAGCTCTTCAGATGTGGCAGAGTTGTCCATGCAGTTTGTATTGACGTGCTCAATAGCAGAAGAAAGTGAATTCATATTATTTGTAAGCGTAGTACAAGAGGTATTCATATTCTTAACAATATCACGAAGCGCTTCACGCATGGTATGAACAGCGCGTGCCATATCGCCTGTTTCATCTCGCAAGGTATAGAGACTATTACTATCATGTGTTGGCCTGAAGTCAAAGTGAGCAGTCTTTTCGATGATGGCAGTAAGTTTAGTGATAGGGCCTGTAATACGTTTACTTAGGAAGAAGCTTAAGATAAATGAGATAATGACAGCGAGTACACTAACGAGTAGAAGTTTTAAGGTGAGGTAAGTAGAACTTGCATAAATCTCAGAATTAGGCGCTGTTAAGACTAACTTCATACCATTATTAAGTCTTGTATAAGTCATACTTTTAGATTGGTGACTATATGTATAATTAGAAATAATGTTTTGGGCATTTTCATCATTTAATATGTCTAGAAGTTGTGTAAGAGAGAGGTCTTCTAAATTAGTATTAGGGTCTAAATCTTTGTGATATAAAATGTTGTTATTGGCATCAGTAAGAAAGGCATAACCGGAATTGTAGAGCGTAGTTGAAGAAAGGATATCTTGAACTGTTTTAAAATCAATATCCATACCAACAACACCAATAGAAGTGCCATCTTTAAAAATGGGGACAACATAAGAAATCATATATGTATTAAGGTTTGCATTCATATAAGGATTCATCCAAGTAGCGGCTTTGTTTTGAGTGGGAATATAGTACCAGCCGACATGCTCTGTATCGCTAGGATCATAAGTACTAAAATCTGTAGGCGTGGAAGTTTCAAAATTGCTATTTGTATCAGAACGCACTAAGAATAAACCAGATGTTGGCTGTGTAAATTCTGGATTAAAACGAACATAAACACTTAATGCACCAGTAGTATGTGTTCCAAAATCAATGGCAATGTTTGTAAGTTCATCTGTGTAGTGATTAACATAAGTTGTACTCCGCTTAAAGATATTTACATCAGTTAAGCTATCTTCAGCTATAAGTGCCAGGGTGTCTACAGATTGTTCGATTCGAGAGATAAGGGTGTTGATTTCGTCGCCTTTGTTGCCACAGGTGAGTTGCATAAATTGATTGGAGTTAGTGGTAGCAATTTGCGTGGCATCAAAAATACTAATTGACCCAATGATGAGAGAGGTAAGGATACTACCGATGACAAAGATAAAGATAATTTTTGCCTTTAATGACTTCATTATAGAGACCTCCTTGTATAATATAATAAATTCACGGAACTTCTAGCCTTATATTTCAAGGCTTTTCATTTCGATTATTTTAAAGATTATTTGATTTGAAAAACTACTATTTAGAAAATAATGAATTATTAAAATTATACCATATAAGGGCATAATTATCTATATCATAAAGCATTTAGATTTTGGACAAATTAGGAAGCCAAAAGAAAAATACTTATAGTTTTTAAGGTCTTTTTTGCCAGTATAAGTTGAAATGCGTATAATGTTATTAGCGCATTGTGTAAACTACATAATAAACAAGAGAAAAAGGCGGTGAGAAGGCATGCGTATTTTAGAAGGCTTAGTGAAGATTTCTGTAAGAGAGCTTGTGGAATTTGTTTTAAGGCAAGGGAGCATCAATGCATCAGCCATTAGTAGCAGTAATAGAGCTGTACTTGGAACGTTGGCACATAAAAAGATTCAAAAAAGCATGGAAGCCAATTATGAAGCAGAGGTTAGACTTGTTCATGAATGTGAAATAGAGGGAATCGTTTATGTTGTAGAAGGTCGGGCAGATGGGATTATCAAAGATTTGGTAAGTGTGACCATAGATGAAATAAAGACGACAACGACAAGCCTTGATCAAATTGATGAAAACTATAACCACTTACACTGGGCACAAGCAAAATGCTATGCTTATTTTTATGCGAAGCAAAATGACTTGCCAGAAATGCAAGTAAGGCTCACTTATTACAATATCGACACCAAAGAAATTAAAAACCTTCAACGCAGCTTTTTCTTCTCAGAATTAGAAGCCTTCTTTACCCAGATTATTCAAAAATACAACAAATGGATTAAGTTCTATATGGCATGGACGAAGGAGAGGGACAGGTCTCTAAAATTGGTGGCGTTTCCTTTTGAGAATTATCGGGAGGGGCAGAGAGCCTTAGCGGTGAGTGTGTATAAAAGTATTCAAAAGGGCGAAAGATTATATGCTAGTGCACCAACGGGAATTGGAAAGACCATTTCCACGTTGTTCCCTTCCTTAAAGGCTATGGGGGAAGGGTATGGCACGAAAATCTTTTATCTAACGGCGAAGACGATTACAAGAACGGTGGCAGAACAGGCGGCGCATTTACTTTATAATAATGGGGCGAAGGTGAAGGTTGTAACGCTAACGGCTAAAGATAAAATTTGTTTTATGGAGAAGACGCAGTGCAATCCGGAGTATTGTCCTTATGCAAATGGGCATTTTGATAGAGTGGATGATGCGGTATATGAGATTATTAATCAGAGTGATTTATGGAATCGTGGTCAGATAGAGGAGCTAGCTAAGAAATATCAGGTATGTCCCTTTGAACTATCATTGGACTTATCGGTGTGGGCAGATATAGTGATTTGTGACTATAACTATATGTTTGACCCAACAGTAGGACTTAAACGCTTTTTAGATCATAGTGATTTCATTATATTAGTGGATGAGGCACATAATTTAGTGGATAGGGCGCGCGAGATGTATTCAGCTAGTTTGTCGAAGCGTCAGTGTCTGCAAGTAAAGAAGACATTAGGCAAACAGTTTCCAACCATTAGTAAAGAACTTAACAAGATTAATGAGTATATGTTAGACCTTCGTAAGGATTATATTGAAATGACTGGCAGTTATATTAGTAAGGAAGCACCTAAAAAGCTTTATACAATTCTTAGAAAATTTATAGGTGCAGTAGATAAGAAATTACAACAAGGACAAGCTGGAGATATGCCTAAGGAACTTATTGACTTTTACTTTGAAGCTTTTCAGTTTAATAAAATATATGAGTTTTTTGATGATCATTATGTGACTTATGGCGAAACAAATGGTCATGAGGTGATGATGAAAATGTACTGCATTGACCCTTCGGCAGCAATTGAAACGGTGATTGAGTCTGCTCAAAGTGTGATATTCTTCTCGGCCACATTACTTCCTATTGATTATTATCAGTATATGCTAGGTGGCGGTGAAGATAAAGCGATTGCCTTGCCATCACCTTTTGAAGAGAAGCATGCGCTTAAGATGGTAGCAACTGATGTAGCCACAAGATACCGCGTAAGAGAGAGTAGTTATAGTAAAATTAGTGCTTATATCGATGCCATGGTGAAAACTAAGGTAGGACATTATATGGTATTCTTTCCTTCTTATAAATATATGTTAGATGTGTACGAGGCTATGGCAGAAATCCAAAAGGATTATGAGGTGTATATTCAGGAAAACAATATGGATGAAGAAGCGAGAGAAGCTTTCCTTCAAAGGTTTGTACCAAATCCGGATAAAACTACAGTAAACTTCTGCGTTTTAGGCGGGATTTTTTCAGAAGGCATTGATTTAACAGAAGATCGTTTAATAGGTGTAATGATTGTGGGTGTAGGCTTACCACAGATAGGATTAGAGCGCGATTTGATTAAGAATTATTTCGATGAACTAGGCAAGGATGGCTATCATTATGCCTATACGTATCCTGGTATGAATAAGGTGCTTCAAGCTATTGGCAGGCTTGTACGTACAGAGAAGGATAGAGGTATTATCTTGTTAATGGACGAACGGTTTACAAGTCCATTTTATGAAAGTCTTTTTCCACCAGAGTTAAGCCAGAAATACTATATTAATTATAGACAGTTGCCACAGGTAACAAAGCTTATAAATGATTTCTGGGAACAAACATAATATTAAAAAGCCTGTCACGAGTTCGCGGCAGGCTTTTAGTGTTATACCAATTTTACCTTATAGGTTTCAAGCCATATATTAAGCTGAACGAGATAAGCCATAAGTTGTGGGCCTGTCATAAGTTGGCCAAACCAAGGCCTTGTATAAGCTGCACCTTTGGTATTTAAAAGTTCCGTGGCAAAAGTATGATCGATAATATCGAAGAGTGGTGCATTAGGATTCTTTAAAACTTCAGCTAACATTTGGCATACAAAGTCTGTGTAAACTGGATTATGAGTTTTAGGGTACGGACTCTTTTTACGATAGATAATATCATCTGGTAAGATACCTTGAAGACATTTACGAAGTAATCCTTTTTCACGTCCCTCATAAAACATATAGTCTATAGGAAGGTTGAAAGCATATTCTACAAGTCTATAATCCGCAAAAGGTACACGAACTTCTAGGCTATTAGACATACTCATACGATCCTTTCTATTAAGAAGATTAACCATAAACCATTTGATATTAAGGTAGAAGAGCTCACGCATACGGTGAACATTGGCTGGTTCATTAGGTAGATGTGGTACACGTTTTAAACTATCTAGATAGTTTTCATTAACCATATCTGTAATAGGCAATGTTTTAAATTCATCAGAGAGAAGCTTGCGACGACTTCGGACAAAGTTAGACCAAGGGAATGTATTTAGATTCATGAGTTCAGGTCTAGTATACCAAGGATAACCGCCAAAGATTTCATCGGCACATTCACCAGAGAGAGCGATTACGAAGTCTTTGCGAATTTCTTTACAGAAGAGGAAGAGAGAAGAGTCGATATCTGCCATACCAGGCAAATCCCTAGCGATAACGGCATCCTTTAAGGCCATTGCTAAATCTTCATGTTTAATGGTAAATATTCTTTGATTGCTATGAATGAATTCAGCCATCTCATGTGCCCAGTAAGGATCAGAGGTAGGCTCAAAACTGGTAGGCTTGAAGAACTTGGAGTTGTCTTCGTATTCAAGAGAGTAGGTTGTAAGCACCTTGTTTTGTTTTTTGTAGGCGTTAGCAGCAACAGCTGAGATAGCAGAGGAATCTAAACCGCCAGACAAAAAGGTACAAAGAGGCATATCACCTACAAGTTGTCTTTCAATAGCATCTATTAATAAACTACGTAAATGGTCAGTAGCTTCTTCTAAAGTTTCATGATTTTCTTCTGGCTTAAGCGTCCAATATTCCTTAATGGAGATTTGATCAGGCGTGATGATAGCAAGATGGGCAGGTGGCACTTCTTTAATTTCCTTAAAGACGGCACTACCTGGTTTGACTGCAGGGCCAAGAGCAAAGATTTCTGTGAGGCCCTCTTTATCTAAGATAGGTTCTACATAAGGATGGGCAAGAACGGTTTTGATTTCTGAACCGAAAATAAAGGAAGAACCTTTAATACTATAGAAGAGAGGTTTAACACCTAAAGGATCACGTACTAATAAAATGCGTTGTTCCTTTTCATCATAAACTGCAAATGCAAAAATACCATTGAGCTTACTTACACAATCTATTCCCCAGCACATATAAGCTGTAAGAAGAACTTCTGTATCAGAGTAAGAATCGAAGGTATAGCCTTTTTCTAAAAGTTCTTTTCGAATGTCTTCTGTGTTGTAGAGTTCCCCATTATAAACGAGGGTGTAGTGGAAGTTACCCTGCATTTTTGTCATTGGTTGGAGGCCGCCATTAGGGTCTACAACAATAAGTCTTCGGTGACCAAGGAGAACATGGGTAGTAGTATGATAACCATGCTGGTCAGGGCCCCTCAGCTTTAAGGTATCTGTCATGGCTTCTATAATAGAAACTTCATTAGTAAGGTCTTTTTGAAAATCAATCCATCCGGCAAAACCACACATTAAAGAAGCACCTTCTTTCTACATATATGTAATATATATATTACACATATGTTGCATATATGAGCCCACAAAGAGGAGGCAATAAGCCTCCTCTTTAGTATATGGGTTAGGAAAAAATTTAGAACACATATTTACGCTATGACTTTTAGAAGAAAGAGCTAAAGTCATGCATATAGAAATATATATTATAGGGCTTTAACCCCTTCTTCACCAGTACGGATTTTAATAACATTTTGAACAGGGTAGATGAAGATTTTACCATCACCAATTTTTCCTGTGTTCAGTATACGTTTAGCTGTATCAACAACAAGTTGAACAGGGACTTCGCATACACAAATCTCGATTTTAACTTTAGGTAATAAATCGATAGTGAGTTCATTACCACGATAAACCTCTGTTTTACCTTTTTGATTACCACAACCAAGTACTTGATAAACTGTCATACCAGTGATGCCAATTTCATTTAAGGCATCTTTGAGTTCATCAAACTTACTTTGTCTCGTGATAATATCAATTTTAGTAATAGGTGTTGTTTCCATAAAGCGCTACCATTACATAAAGCATTTATAATTTTTATAGAAGCTTTATGCCCTTTCTTTTTTAGTTTTATAGTTATTTAATAAATTAACCTTTGATTTGGAAATCAGCATAACTGCTTGCAAGTCCATGCTCGCAAGAGTCGAGTCCTTGAACTTCTTCTTCCTCAGAAACACGAAGTCCAATTGTAGCTTTAATAATGTAGAAGATAATAGTGATACAAACAATTGTCCAAACAGCTACAGCGATAATACCAAGGAGTTGTGTGCCAAGAAGTTTGAAACTGCCTGTGTAGAATAAACCATTTGTTGTATCAAAAAGACCAACACAAATTGTACCTACCACACCGCAACCACAGTGAACACCGATAGCACCAACTGGATCATCAATTTTAAGTTTTTTATCAACAAGTTCAACAATGAAGAATACTGTAAACCCTGCAATGATACCGATGAAGAAAGCACCAGAAATACTTACAACATCACAACCAGCTGTAATAGCTACAAGGCCAGCAAGGGCGCCATTTAGAGACATAGAAACATCAGGTTTTTTGTATTTAATCCAGCTGATGAACATTGTTGTAATAGCAGCTACTGCAGCAGCCATGTTAGTTGTCATGAATACAAGGCCGTTTTGCTCTGTAGCCATACCAGAAAGCGAAGAACCAGGATTAAATCCAAACCATCCAAGCCAAAGAATGAATACACCAAGTGCACCAAGTGTTAAGCTATGCCCTGGAATAGCGTTAATCTTGCCATTTTTACCGTATTTGCCAATACGTGGTCCAAGAATCTTAGCACCAACCAAAGCACACCAACCCCCAATAGAGTGAACAACAGTAGAACCAGCGTAATCATGGAAGCCAAGATTAGCAAGCCAACCACCACCCCAAATCCAGTGACCAGCAACAGGATAAATGAAGGCTGAAATACAGAAACTATAGATAAGGTAAGCTGAGAATTTAGTACGTTCAGCCATAGCACCTGAAACAATAGTTGCCGCTGTTGCACAGAAGACAGTTTGCCATATAATAAATGTATTCATATCAAGATTCATCCATTCTTTAAGTGAAGAAAAATCACCTTTACAAAGAAGTGTAGGCGTACCGATGAAACCACCAATACTATCACCAAACATAAGAGAGAAACCTAAAATCCAAAATATAATAGATCCTACGACGAAATCCATAAGGTTTTTCATAATAATGTTTCCAGCGTTTTTAGCTCTTGTAAAACCTGTTTCAACCATACAGAACCCAGCCTGCATGAAAAATACTAAACATGTACCAAGTAATACCCATACAGTATTAATTGCTAATTCGTAATTCTCCATAAAAAACCCCCCTAAAAAGTTAATATATCTTTTTAAATAAATGGTTAATGAGCCTAGGCCTATAAGTTCATTACAATTCGGTAAAAATAAAAAGAGGCCTATACATACACAGATGTGCACATATAGACCTCTTTGTCTAAATTGTCGAATTTATTTATTGATTTATAATACTATATTAAATATAAAATAAGTGTTTTGTCAATAGTTTTTTGAAAAGTCATCTTCTGCAGTGGGTTTTTCAGTGATACATTCATCAGTATTATCAGGTGTATAAGAAATATGAATATGATTTAGAAGAGAAAGATCGTGTTTTTTATCTGTTAGTTTATATTTATATTCAAATAAAGCAGTTTCATCAGGCGCTAAGTTACCAAGTTCTAGGGTACATAAATCTTTATCACAACACAATGTGCCACGTTCCCTAATAATTGTTTGTTCTACAAGCGGAAAATCTGTGGTATCAATATTAAGTTTGAGATCATTAATAAATTGATTGGAAGTATTAGTGATTTTAATTTGATTTTTTTGTAGTAAGCCTTCGCCAGTATCGATAGTAGTTTCTTGGATATTTAAGAAATTAGGCATTTACTCACCCCCTAATTTAGTATATGCAAGGCACAAGTGTTGTATTTTATAGAGTAGGAGGGTATGATTTTTAAACTTTTCCGACTAGGTAATGACGTAGTACCAGTAGTTTTATAAAAAAAGGAGGTGAAACACCTCCTATATAAATTATTTTCTACAGCAACAGGTTCTACAAGGATTGTATTTGTATTGTTTGTTATCACAGTTGTAAGAAGATTTCTTGCAGCAGTCACAATTAGAGTCATAAGAAGATTTCTTACAGCAATCACGATCAGGATTGTAAGAATTTTTCTTGCAGCAGTCGCAATCAGGATTGTAAGAATTTTTCTTGCAGCAATCACAATCAGAGTTGTAAGAAGGTTTCTTGCAGCAGTTACAATCGGAGTTGTAAGAAGATTTCTTGCAGCAGTCACAATTAGAGTCATAAGAAGATTTCTT